>JBARAF010000065.1:0-7226 GCA_049791695.1 Croceibacterium sp. | reverse complement strand
GCCACGGCCACGGCGCTGGTATCGGAACCGCCACGGCCCAGCGTGGTCACGCGGCCAGCCGGGGAAACGCCCTGGAAACCGGGGATCACCGCGATTTCGCCCGCGGCCATGCTGGCGAGCAGGGCGGGCGCGTCAATATCCTCGATCCGCGCCTTGGCATGGGCATCGTCGCTCTTGATCGGTACCTGCCAGCCAAGCCAGCTGCGCGCCTTGCAGCCGATGGCCTGCAGGGTCAGCGCCAGCAGCCCGGCGGTCACCTGTTCGCCGCTGGCCACGACCACGTCGTATTCCGCCGGATCGTACAGCGGGTTGGCTTCGCGGCAGAAGGTGACCAGGCGATCGGTCTCGCCCGCCATCGCGGAGACCACCACGGCGACTTCATGCCCGGCCGCCTGCTGGCGACGGACAATGTTAGCCACGCGGCGAATCCGCTCGGTCCCCGCCATCGAGGTTCCGCCGAATTTCATCACGATGCGCGCCAAGGACTGTTCCTCCTGCTGGTGCCGGGCTGATGGCGCTGTTAGGGATGTGACATGGCCGATGCAACTGTCGCAAATGCAACCATCCGTGCGGATGAAGCCGCCCACTTTGCCAAGCTGGCGGCCGAGTGGTGGGACCCCGCCGGTTCTTCCGCCATGCTGCACCGGCTGAACCCGGTCCGGCTGGCCTTCATCCGCGAGGCGGTGGACCTGCATTTTGGCGGCGATCCCCAATCCGTCCGCCCGCTGGCGGGCAGGCGCGCGCTGGATGTCGGCTGTGGTGCAGGCTTGCTGTGCGAGCCGCTGGCGCGGCTGGGGGCCGTCGTTACCGGGGTCGACGCAGCGGAAGCGAATGTGGAGGCCGCCCGCGCCCATGCGGCAGGCAGCGGGCTGGCAATCGATTACCGACACGGCGAACTGGCCGCGCAGGGCCTCGGCCAGTTCGACCTCGTCACTTCGATGGAAGTGATCGAACACGTGGCGGACAAGGCGCTGTTCGTGCGGCAACTGGCCGCGCATCTGGCGCCGGGCGGGCTGATGGTCCTGTCCACCCCCAACCGCACGCCTGCATCACGGCTGCTGCTGGTGGAAGGGGCGGAACGGATCGGCATGGTCCCGCGCGGCACCCACCATTGGGCCGATTTCATCACGCCGGATGAACTGGGCGGCCTGCTGACCGATGCCGGGCTGGCAATGGGCACCCCACGCGGGATCGCCTGGAACCCGATGCAGGGGCTGCACCTGTCGGCCGACATGAGCCTCAACTACATCGTCACCGCGCAAGCTCCTCCGGGGCAAGCCACATAATGATCGTCCGCGACAAACCGCGCCCGCTGGACCTGATCTTCGCGCTGCGCGGTTCCATTGTCCCGCGCATCGCGCCAAAGATTGCGGTGCTGGTGTTGTTTTCCGCGCTGATCGTGGTCTTGCACCAGCGGTACGGCTGGTTCCCGGAAGTCGGCGCGCTGGGCTTCACCGTGTTCGGCATCGCGCTGTCGCTGTTCCTCGGCTTTCGCAACAACGCCGCCTATGATCGCTGGTGGGAATCGCGCAGGCTGTGGGGCGGCCTGCTGGCAGACCTGCGCAGCCTGGCGCGGGAAGCGGAAATGTTCGTGCCCGATCCGGCCCTGCGCCACCGGCTGCTGCGCACCGCGCTGGCCTTCCTTCACCTGCACCGCGCCAACCTGCGCAAGCTGAAGGATGATGAGGCCGCCCTGCGCCTCGGCAGCGCCTTCATCGACGCGCCGCACCCGCCCGACGCGGCGCTGGATGCGCTGGCGGCGGATCTTGCCACGGCCCACCGCGCCGGCGGGATCGACGGGTTCGGGATGCGCGCCCTGTCCGAACGGCTGGGCAACATCGCGCTGCAACAGGCAGGCTGCGAACGGATCGTGCTGACCCCGCTGCCTTACGTCTATTCGCTGCTGATTTACCGCACCACCTGGCTGTTCTGCCTGCTGCTGCCGCTGGCCCTGACCGGCCCGGCGGGCTGGCTGGCCCCGCTGTTCGTCGCCATTGTCGGTTATGTCTTCTTCGGGCTGGCCGAAGTGACGGAAGAACTGAGCCACCCCTTCGGCCTGACCGCCAACGGCCTGCCGCTGGACGCAATTTGCCGCGCCGCCGAAATCAGCCTCGCCCCGCACCTTGGCGAAGCACCACCCCTGGCGATGCGGCCGAAGGAATATTTCCTCAGCTAGGCAGCGCGCCCTCCAGCACCTTTCTTGACGCTTGCAAAAAGGTTTACCGATGGCAAAGTTGGCCCGCAAAACAAAATAGCGGGGCCAAAGGCTCTGCATGAGGGGATGAACATCATGCGCAAGCAGCCTGGCCGGCTCTTTTTGTCCTTGCTCCTTCCGGCAGCATTGGCCTTCGGCAGCGGGTCCGCCGCCGCGCAGGACAGCCACGCGCACCATGATGGCGCGGCATCAGCCGCCGCTGCAGACGACGCCGCGCCCCCCGCGCGCCGGGCACTGCGCTGGTCCGATCCGGCCGCCTGGCCCGATGGCAAGGTGCCGGGCGCGGGAGATGCGGTGACGATCGGGCGCGACATGGATATGCTGCTGGACGTCGATCCCCCGGCCCTGCGCAGTGTGACCATCGACGGCAAGCTGCGCTTTTCCGACGATCTCGACATCGGGCTGGATACCGAATGGATCTATGTCCGGGGCGGCGAGCTGGAAGTGGGTACGGAGGCCCGCCCGCACACCCGCAACGCCACCATCACCCTGACCGACACCGTCCCCGGGGAAGACATCAACACCATGGGCGATCGCGGCATCCTGCTGATGCGCGGCACCCTGAACCTGCATGGCGACCGCGAAAACAGCTGGAGCAAGCTGGCCAAGACCGCCGCCGCCGGCTCCACCCGGATCGAGGTGCTGGACGCCAGCGGCTGGCGCAAAGGGGACCAGATCGTCCTCGCCTCGACCGACTTCAACCCGCGCCAGGCGGAACAGCGCACCGTCACCGGCCTTCGCGGCAATGTGCTCACGCTGGATAAGCCGCTGGAATATATGCATTTTGGCGAAGTGACCTTCGGCGTGGACGAACGCGGCGAAGTAGGCCTGCTGTCGCGCAACATCCGCATCCAGGCATCGGATGACGCGGCCAGTTCCTATTTCGGCGGCCACATCATGGCGATGGTCGGATCGAAGATGTTCGTCTCCGGTGTCGAGCTGAACCGCATGGGGCAGCACCTGCATCTCGCCCGTTACCCGATCCACTGGCACCTGATCGGCGAAGGCGCGGGGCAATATATCCGCAACTCCGCCATCCACGATACCTATAGCCGCTGCGTCACCGTGCACGGCACCAACAACCTGGCGGTGGAAAACAACGTCACTTTCAACACGGTTGGCCACTGCTTCTTCCTGGAAGACGCGGTGGAAACGGGCAACCAGTTCGTCCGCAACCTCGGCATCCAGACCAAGTGCCACCCGACCCTGCCGTGCGATCCGACCAACCTGGTTCTGGCGCACCAGACCACCCGGGGGCAATCGTCCAAGGAAATCCTGATCCCGTCGGACAATTCCGCCTCCACCTTCTGGATCACCAATCCGGATAACGTGTACCGTGGCAACGTGGCGGCGGGGTCCGACCAGATCGGTTTCTGGTTCGCCCTGCCCGAACATCCGACCGGCCAGTTCGCCGGGACGGACACCAGCGCGCAGACCTGGCCCCGCCGGACCAAGATCCGCGAATTCAGCGGCAACGTGGCCCATTCCAATTTCGATGGCGTAATGCTGGATCGTGGCCCCCGGCCCGATGGCACTTTCGGCATCGCCGGTGGCAGCCATCTCAGCCTCGCCAATCCGGGCGATACGGCCAGCGGGCAAGTCGTCTCGGTGTTCGACAATTACACCGGCTACAAGAACCGCAACGGCGCGATCTGGGGCCGGGGGGAACTGCACCTCTACACCGGGCTGAAACTGGCCGATAATGCGATCGGCTTCACCCACGCTTCCGGCGCGCCCGGCAGTGCGCCGTTCACCTCGCGGGTGGTCGATTCGCTGTTCGTCGGCGAAAGCGCCAATGTGGGCAACCCGGCCACGCCGGAAGAAAAGGTCTATGGCCGCAGCCTGCCCGCTGCCGCCGCCGATTTCCCGATCCGCGGTTACGAATATTACGACTTCCACCACGAGGTGAAGAACAGCACTTTCGTCAACTACGTCCCCAATGCGCAGCGCGATGCCGGGGCGCTCTCCTACCTGCTGTTCACCAGCTTCGGGATGAGCACCGAAAATTCGGTCGAAGGGCTGAAGTTCGTCAATGCGAAACCGGTCAGCTTCCCGCCGATCCAGCGCCGCTGGGCCTCCGATTACGGCCGCAGCGCCGCCTATCGCAGCGCCGCCTTCCGCGATCTCGATGGCTCGGTCAGCGGAACGCCCGGTGCCACCATCGTGATCGACAACGGCATCGCCTCGCACGAAAGCGACTGTGAAATCCGGGCGAGCTGGAACGCCGCCGTGTGCCGGGGCGACATTGGCCGCTTCAGCATCGCCGGTAATTTCAACGGCTTCGAAACCGGGCCGATCACGCAGCCGATCATCCTGCAACGCAATGGCAAGCGGTTTGAATACAACGGCGAAACCACGGTGGGCAGCGGGGCGGAATTGCGGGTGGAAACCGCGCGTGACACGCTGGCCCTGTCCTTGCGCGAAATGGACAAGGGCAGCTTCGTGATCTTCGAATTGCCCGGATATGCCACCAGCGCCAGCGGCCTGCCGGCAGACAGCCTCGCCACCCTGCGCAATGCCGCCGAAACCGCGTGGTTCAAGGACAAGGATTCGCTGTGGGTGAAGCTGGTGGTAGCCGATCCCGCCGCGACCGGCCCGGTGGTCGAACGCGTCGGCGCCCTGCGCGCGCAAGCCAGCGTGGAAGTGCGGCGGTAGGGGGGTAACCTTCGACGACCCGTCGCTTGGTACCCCATCCGGAACTTTAGCCTCCGCGCCCTGTTTTATTCCCTGCAGATCGCGAAACGCGATCACCCAGCGGGAAAAGGATAGAACAAATGCGCGGAATTCTCGGACTCATCGTTACCGTCGTGGTGATCGTCATCGTTCTGCGGGTTCTCGGCGTCCTGTAACAAGCGCCGTCTACAAGTCCTCGGTCTTGCGGCTTTCCTCGACCAGTCCGGGGACGATCTTTTCGAACAGGTGCTTCAGGTCCACCGCCTTGTTGTAAACCCGCAGCGAGGCGGCATCGCCCGCCGCGATGCGGTTCACGAAATCGGGGTTGGCGATGTGCATCCGGCCAACCCCGACGAGGTCGAATTCGCCCGCCGCCATCCGCCGGGCCAGTTCCGCCAGGTCTGCTTCAAGCCGCAGGGCCGGGTCCTGCCCGTCGAACAGGTCGGCAAAGACATCACTTGACAGGCCGACGCTGCCGGTGGTCATCACCGGTAGCCCGGTCTTCGCCCGCGTCCAGCCCGCCATGCCCAGCACAGGGTCCAGGTCCGGCCATTCCGGCCGCGTGAAGCGGCGGGATGATACGTTGAGCAGATCAATCCCCGCCTCGTGCGCCAGCGCGCCGAACGTCGCCAGTTCATCCGGCGTGGCGAACACCCGCGCGCCGTAATCGACTTCCTTGAATTGCGAGAACCGCAAGCTGAGCAGGAAGTCCGGCCCGCAGGCCTGGCGCACGGCCTGTGCCAGCCGCAGCGGGTAACTCGCCCGGTGTTCCACCAGCGGGCCGCCGGTGCCATCGTCGCGCAAATTGGTTTCGTGCCACAGGAACTGGTCGAGCAAATAGCCATGGGCCGCGTGCAGTTCCACGCCATCGGCGCCCAGGCCTTGCGCGGTTTCGGCGGCCCTGACGAAAGCCCCGACGATGTCGTCCATTTCCCCTACAGTCATGGCCCGACCGTTAAGGCGGTCAGCGGCGGCGAGGCCGGAGGGACTGAGGCTGTCCGCAGCGGCATGGGCGAAGCCATCCACAGGGGTCCGCTGCGCGCCCGGATGCCACAACTGCATCACCAACGCCGCGCCCGCGCCCTTCACCGCGGCAATCGCACGGGCCCAGCCACCGCGGGTTACATCGTTGAGAACGCAGAAGGATTCCTGCCAATAGGCGCTGGGATGGTCGGGCGCGCAGCTTTCGCTGAACACCAGCCCCACGCCGCCTTCGGCCCGTGCCCGCAGGTATGCGATCATCCGTTCCGACGGGCCGCAGAATTCGGTAAAACCGATCTGCATCGCCGGCATGGCGAAGCGGTTGCGCAGGGTGACGCCGCCGATCGTCAGGGGTTCGAACAGCGGTGCCAAGGTCGGTGTCGGGGCCGGGACGATCATGCCAGGGCCTGTTCCCAGGCAGCCGGGGTGAAGCCCACCAGCAGACCGCCGGGATGCTCAACCACCGGCCGTTTGATGCAACTGGGATTGGCCACCATCAGCGCAATCGCCCGGTCCTGGTCCAGTCCCTGCTTGTCGCTGTCCGCCAGCTTGCGGAAGGTGGTGCCAGCGCGGTTGAGCAGCTTTTCCCAGCCCGCGACTTCGGCCCATGCGGCCAGCTTGGCAGGGTCCGCGCCTTCCTTCTTGTAATCGTGGAAGGTATAGCCAAGCCCTTGATTATCCAGCCAGTTACGGGCTTTCTTCACCGTGTCGCAGTTGGGAATGCCGTAAAGGTGGATGGTCATTGCGGATCCTTCCGATCGAACTGGTGAATGCGCGGATCGGCGCAGGCGAACAGGGTGTAGCTGGCGTAATAATCGCTGCGCCCGCGCGCCTGCACCGCCCGGTGCTCCGCTTCGCGGCCCCAGGCGCGGGCGCTGGCCTCGTCCGCCCATTCGGACAGGGCGACAACCTCGCCGTCCTCGGCAGTGTACCCCTTGAATGACAGGAAGCCGGGCTGCTGGCGCGCCAGTTCCTCCATCCGCTCCGCCTCTGCGGAATAGGCGGCAAGATCCATTTCGGCCCGCTTGCGGTTGCGAAAAACAACGAGGAACATCAGTGTGTTCCTCCTCCCAAATGGGCATCGGCAATCGCCACCGCCAGCGCGTCCGCCGCATCGGCCCCGGCCAGCGCCACCCCCGGCAGCAGGATCTTCAGCATCGCCTGGACCTGCGCCTTTTCCGCCGCGCCGGTGCCGACGATGGCTTTCTTGACCAGCCGGGTGGAATGTTCGTTCACCCGCAAGCTGCCCCGCCCGCAAGCCGCCAGCACCGCCCCGCGGGCCTGCGCCAGCTTCAGCGTCGATTGCGGGTTCTTGTTGGAGAACACCTCTTCCAGCGCCGCATGATCGGGCGCGTAC
>JBARAF010000064.1:0-14482 GCA_049791695.1 Croceibacterium sp. | reverse complement strand
TGCGCGCGTTCAACGAGCCGCCGTTCCGCTGATCACGCGGCCAGGAAGCGGACCAGCGCCTGTCCCAACGCCGGTTCGGCAACGCTGCTCATGTGGGTGCCGGGGATTTCCTCCAGCCGCCCATGGGGCAGCGCCGCAACCAGGGCATGGGGATCGCCGTTGTCCCTGTCCTCCACCCCGCACAGAACCATGGTGGGCATGGTTATTGCCGCGAGCTGATCCGGCTCCAGATCGTCAATCGAGCCGAGCAGCAACCGTGCGGCTTTCCGGTCCACCTTCATCGTCTTCATGAAACTGACCGCCATAAACGCCGGATCGCCGTGCTTCACCTGATCGAACCGGTCGATCGCGTCGGTGAAGAACGCGGCCCTCCGCTCCCACCCGGCCAGCCCTGCCAACCCCATCCCGGCCAGCACCAGCCGCCGCGGGGCAAGGCCGGAGATGACCGCCCGCGCCGCTGTGCGAGCGCCGAGCGAGAAGCCGACCAGATCGAAATCATCCAGGCCCAGGTGGTCCACCACCGCGGCCACGTCCCGCACCAGCACGTCGTGCGGCCAGGCGGCAGGATCGTGCGGGGCGGTGCTTTCGCCATGGCCGCGCAAATCCGGCATGATTGCCTCAAACCCGGCGTCAGCCAGCGCCTTGGCGTGGCCGAAACGGATCCAGTTCACCTGCGCGCTGGAAAACAGCCCGTGCAGCAACAGCACCGGTCGCCCCTGCCCCATCCGCTTGACCGAGAGCGCAGCCCCTTCAAACCCGGCGATGATTTCCGTTGTCATAGGGGCGGCATCTGCACTCATCGGGAAAATATCCTTAACATTTGGCGCGTATTCGTTGTTACCCGCAACTGGTTCGCCTAAGACCACCCTGATCCAATTCTTGCACAGGTTAAAGTCCCCGATGGCGGAAGCCGATCCCCAGATCGCCGGAATCACCGCTGCGGCGGAAAGTGCTGCGCCGCCTCGTCGTTGGGGGCGCATTGTCTTGATGGCGCTCGTCCCACTGGCGGCGATCGCCCTGGCGTGGACCTATTGGACCAGCCTGCAAGGCAAGGTCGCCACCGATAACGCTTACGTGAAGCAGGACATGGTTGCCATCGGCGCCGAAGTCGGCGGCCGGATCATTGACGTGCGGGTGCAGGAAGATGACGTGGTCAAGCCGGGCGACCTGCTGTTCCGCATCGATCCCGAGCCTTATCAATTGCAGATGGCCGAAGCGACCGCTGCCATCGCCAATGCCCAGGCGGACCTGACCGCACTGCAAAACGATCCGGCGCTGACCGGGGTGGATATTGCCGCCGCCCGGGAAGACATCGCCTTCGCCCGCAGCCGGCTGGAACGCCAGCGCCAGCTGTGGGACCGCGGTTTCACCACCAAGGCTGAATATGACGCCGCAAACCACGCGGTGGCCCAGGCGGAAGAAGCGCTGCGCCAGGCTCAGGCCCGCCAGGCAGAAGCCCGCGCCAAGCTGGCCCACGGTGCCGCCGTGCCGGGCGTAAACCCGCAGGTCGCCGCTGCCCAGGCTCACCGCGAAAGCGCCGGGCTGGGACTGCGCCGCACCGAAGTGCGCGCGCCGCTGGGTGGCCGGGTGGCCCAGGCTGACCGCCTGCAACGCGGCCAGCAGATCCTGCCCAACTTGCCGGTGCTGACGCTGGTGGCGGAAGACAGCACCTATGTGGAAGCGAATTTCAAGGAGACGGACCTTGGCACGATGCAGGTGGGGCAGCGGGCCGAAGTACGCGTGGATGCCTATCCCGGCACGGTGCTGAAAGGCCATGTCGCCGCCATTGGCGCGGGCACCGGTTCGCAGTTCTCAGTGCTCCCGGCGCAGAATGCCAGCGGCAACTGGGTCAAGGTGACGCAGCGCGTGCCGGTGCGCATCGCGCTGGATGAAAAGGGCGGCCACCGCCTGATTGCCGGGCTTTCCACCGCAGTGACCGTGTTCACCGACAAGACCCGGGACTGACCGCTTGGCCAGTGCCGCCCCTGCCCGGCCCGGCACAGCGCCGGCCCCTGGTACCCCGCTGGCTGACGTTGCCCAGCTTCCGGTCGGCAACCATCTGCTGCTGATTGTCGGGGTGATGATCGCATCGCTGTTGCAGGTGCTGGACATCACCATCGCCAATGTGGCGATCCCGCACATGCAAAGCTCGCTGGGCGCCTCGCCGGAATCGATCAGCTGGGTGCTGACGAGCTATATTATTGCCTCTGCCGTCGCCATGCCGATCACCGGCTGGCTGGCCGACCGGGTGGGATCGCGCCGGCTGTTCCTCACTTCCGTCACCATGTTCGTACTGGCTTCGATGCTGTGCGGGGTGGCACAGAACCTGGAAGAAATGGTCCTGTTCCGCGCCCTGCAAGGCATCGGCGGGGCCTTCATCGCTCCGCTCAGCCAAAGCTCGCTGCTTGATACCACCCGCCCCAGCCGCCAGCCGCAAATGATCGCGCTGTGGGGCATGGGGGTGATGGTGGGGCCAATCGCCGGCCCGGTGCTGGGCGGCTGGCTGACCGAAGTGGCCAGCTGGCGCTGGGTGTTCATCGTCAATGTCCCGGTGGGCATCGTCTGCATCGCTATCCTGCTGGCGCATTTGCCCAGCCGCCCGGTGGTGAAGCGCCGGTTCGACCTGTTCGGCTTTTCCGCCATCGCCATTGGCCTCGCCTCGCTGCAACTGCTGCTGGACCGGGGCAATGTGCTGGACTGGTTTTCAGCCAAGGAAAACTGGGTGTGGGCCGGCCTGTCGGCCTCCGCCTTGTGGATCGCAGTGATCCATTTCGTCACCGCGAAAGAACCTCTGTTCGACCGGCGGCTGTTCCGGGATCGAAATTTCGCCGTCGCGCTGCTGTTCATGGTGGTGGTCGGCATCGTGATGTTCGCCACCATGGCCCTGATGCCGATGATGCTGCAGGGGCTGTTCGGATACGACGTGATCGATACAGGGCTGGTCCTGATGCCGCGCGGCGTGGGCGTGCTGATTTCGATGCAGCTGTCCGGCCTGCTGATGAAGAAGGGAGCCGACGCCCGCTGGCTGGTGGGCGCCGGGTTCCTGATCGGGGCCTGGTCGCTTTACGCCATGTCCGGCTGGTCGCTGGAGGCAGACCGTTGGCATTTCGTCACCACCGGACTGATCCAAGGCCTGGGTATCGGGCTGGTGTTCATTCCCTTGAACGCCACCGCCTTTGCCACCCTGCCCCCGCAGTTCCGCACCGACGGGTCAAGCCTGCTGAACCTGACCCGTTCGATCGGATCGTCGATTGGCATTTCCGCCGCCACCACCCTGCTGACCCGCAGCATCCAGCGCAACCATTCACAGCTGGCGGAACACGTAACCCCGGAACTGTCGCAGATGTTCGACCTTTCGACCATCGACCGGTTCCAGCGGTACGGCCAGGTGGCGCTGCAAATGGCCGATGCCATGGTCAACCGGCAGGCGGCCATGATCGGTTACATCAACGATTTCCGGATCATGATGTGGCTCAGCCTGGCGGCCGTGCCGCTGGTGCTGGTGATGCGCCGCAGCCCCCGGTACGGGAAGCCGCGCTGACCGATCAGCGGAAGAAGCAGTTCGTGCCGGAATGGAGCGCGGTCACCACCGCTCCGCTGCCGGCACCATCCAGGAAGCCGCCAATTTCGGTCTGGTTGGGCAGGAAATAGCGGAATTCGCCGTCCAGGGTGCTGTCGGCAATCATTTCCACCTGCCGCTCACTCTCCAGCTCCGCCCGCGTGATGCCTGGACGGATGCCGTCGATCGTGGCGATATTGGCGGGCGACTTGGCGAACCAGCCGACCAGCAGGCCGTTCTGGAAATTCAGCGTCAGCGTATCGTAAGCGGAGAAATCCAGCGCCCCGGCCCCGCATTCGCCATTGCGGCTGCGTTGCGGCATGATTCCGGGGAATGCACTCGCCGCCGCTTTCTCAACCGCCGCCCGCGGGCTGCCGAACCCGATCACCTGCGGCTGGAACACGCCAACCGGCAGCAGGCTGAGGCCATCGGCCATCAGGGCCAGTGCCGCTGGTTCGCCGCGCGGGTTGGTGTGAGTGGCCGAAGCGGGCGAGGTCGAGGTGGCGGCGGGCGACGCACCGCTCGCCCCCGCTGTTTTCCCGGTATCGCCGCAACCACCCAGCAGGATCAGCATGGCAACTGCGGCGATACGCATGGGAATCAGCCCTTCTTCAGGTGACGACGTCCAAGCAGTTCAGCGATCTGGACGGCATTCAGTGCCGCGCCCTTGCGCAGGTTGTCGGACACGCACCACAGGACCAGGCCATTTTCGACCGTGGGATCCTCGCGCACGCGGCTGACATAGGTTGCGCTGTCACCCGCCGCTTCGATCGGGGTGACGTAGCCGCCATCCTCGCGCTTATCGACCAGCATGATGCCCGGCGATTCCCGCAGGATGTCCTGCGCTTGCTCGGCGCTGATTTCGTTTTCGAATTCGATGTTGACCGCTTCCGAATGGCTCAGGAACACCGGCACGCGCACGCAAGTGGCGTTCAGCTTGATCTTCGGATCGAGGATCTTCTTGGTTTCCACCATCATCTTCCATTCTTCCTTGGTCGAACCATCGTCCAGGAAGACATCGATGTGGGGGATCACGTTGAAGGCGATCTGCTTGGTGAACTTCTTGTTTTCCACCGGATCGCCGACAAAGATGGCGCGGCTCTGTTCGAACAGTTCGTCCATGCCCGCCTTGCCCGCGCCGGAAACCGACTGGTAAGTGGACACGACCACGCGCTTGATCTTCGCCGCATCGTGCAGCGGCTTCAGCACCACCACCAGCTGCGCCGTGGAGCAGTTGGGGTTGGCGATGATGTTCTTCTTCTTGTAGCCGTCGATCGCGTCCGGGTTAACTTCCGGCACGATCAGCGGCACGTCCGGGTCCATGCGATAGAGCGACGAATTGTCGATCACCACGCAACCGGCCGCGGCCGCCTTGGGCGCATATTCGGCCGTCGGGCCGGAACCAGCCGCGAACAGGGCAATGTCCCAGCCAGTGAAATCAAAGTGTTCCAGGCTCTGGCATTTGAGCATCTTGCCGGTGTCGCCGATTTCAATCTCGACGCCCTGCGAACGCGAGCTGGCCACAGCCGCCACTTCGTCCATCGGGAATTCGCGCTCCGCAAGAATGGCGAGCATTTCGCGCCCGACATTCCCCGTCGCACCCACCACCGCAACCCGGTAACCCATTTAATCGCACTCCATAGCCTTAGCCGAGCGCGATTGGCCCCTTGCGCGCGCAGGGGCAAGCAATTTCGGGTTTGCGCGGGTGTAGCGGTGGTCCCTCGCGCCTATTCCTTCGGCCCCGCCCCATGCTTGTCGAGGAAGTCGAAGATCGTCTGCCACAAGTGAACCGAAACCTTCGGCCCTGCCACGCGGTGGGTGAAGCCGGGGTAGAGCATCATTTCAAACGGCGTGGCCTCGCCCTGCATCTTCGCGATCAGTTCCGACGAATTTTCGAACACCACGTTGTCATCCGCCATGCCGTGAATCAGCAACAGCGGATCGGCGATCTTCGGCGCGTCGGCAATGGCGGCGCTGGCGGCATATGCAGCAGCATCGGCCTGCGGGGTGCCCATGTACCGTTCTGTGTAATGGGTGTCGTACAGTTCCCACTTGGTCACCGGCGCCCCGGCGATGCCGGCAGCATATAGTCCCGGATCGGCTTCCAGCTGCTTCAACGTCATGTACCCGCCGTAAGACCAGCCATAGATGCTGATCCGCTGCGGATCGACGTAAGGCAGCGTCTTCAGGTACTGCGCGCCCAGCCGCTGGTCTTCCACCTCCACGCTGCCCATCGCGCGATAAATCGGCTTTTCAAACGCCACGCCCCGGTTGGGACTGCCGCGATTGTCCAGCCGGAAATAGATATAGCCGCGATGGACGATGGCCTGCGCCAGTGCGCCGATCCAGCCCTTGCCCACGGTCTGCGAATGCGGGCCGCCGTAATGTTCGAAGAACACCGGGTAAGTCTTGCCCGGTACCATCGGCGGCGTGATCATCATCCAGTTGAGCGGCATGCCATCTGCGCCTGGCACCGTACCAAACGTGGTCGGCCGGTGGCTCGCAAGGAACGGCGCGTAAGGATGGGCCGCGTCGAGCGCGTTTTCCATCACCCAGGCGATCCGCTGTCCCTTCCCGTCCGCCAGGAAGCTCTGCGGCGGCTGTGCTTCATTGCTGCGGCTGACGACCATGGTCTTGCCAGCCGCATCCATCCGCGCCGAATTGTCGAATGCCAGGTCCGTCAGCCGTTCGATCCGCGCCGGGTGCGCCAGGTCCAGGGCATAGACCTGCTTGGCCAGCACGCCATCCTTGGTGCCGGTGAAGTAGATCCGCCCGGCCTGTTGGTCCACGCCGACCAGCCCGGTCACCACCCAGTCACCCCGGGTCAGCTGCGTCCACTTGCCCTTGGCCAGCCGGTACAAGTGGCCAAAGCCATCGCGTTCCGACCACCAGATCAGGCTGCCGTCCTTCAGGAATTTGTAGCTGTCGGAAAGGTTGGTCCAATGCCCGGCGGCCGCTTTTTCGGTGAACAGCACTTCGCTGCGCCCGGTGGCCGGATCGACCTTCAGCATGTCCAGCCGCGTCTGGGCCCGGTCCTGCCGCTGGACGTAGAGCACCTTGCCATCGGGCGACCAGTTGACGCGGGGGATGTAGATGTCCCGCTCCGCTCCAAGGTCGACCTCAACCTTGTTGCCGCCATCGGGATCGATCACGAACAGCCGCACATCGGCATTGGGGGTACCCGCCGCGGGATAACGCTGGTCGTAACTGCGGGTGCCGGTGGCGCCAATCGCCGTGCGAGTAACGATTCCCACCGGGGCCTCGTCCACCCGCGCCACGGCAAGGCGGCGGTCACCCGGAGCCCACCAGTAACCGGTGTGGCGGCCCATCTCTTCCTGGGCGACGAATTCCGCCTCGCCCCAGGTCACAGTTGCGCCTTCCTGCGCGGTGACGGGCCTGGGCTCTTCACCCAGCTTGCCGACCCACAGCTGCCGGTCGCGCACAAACGAGACATAGGCCCCGGTCTGGCTCAGCGCCGGGTTCAGTTCGCCCGCTTCGGTATCGGTCAGTCGTTGGGTGGTGCCATCCAGCCGCGCCAGGTGCAGGTCCCCATCCAGCGGCACCAGGATCGCCTTGCCGTCAGCCGCCCAGTCATATTCGACAATGCCGGTCAGATCGCCGATGCGCAGCCGTTCACGCTGCATCTTTTCCGCTTCCGACAGGGCCCGCCCGCCGCCGAACGCAGTGCTGTCCACCAGCATCCGCCAGTCACCCTGCTGGCGATCAAATGCCCACAGGTCATACCGCTGGCGGTCATCTTCGCGGTTGCGCAGCAGGGTCAGGTACCGGCCATCGGGCGAAAGCTGCACCCCGCGCGGGGCCGGGCCATTCAGGCCGGGGCTGCCGAACACCCGTTCCAGGGTCAGATCGCCGGGCTGCACTGCGCTCACCTGTGTTTCCTCCTGCCGCACACTTTGCGCGATAGCGGGCGCGGCAATCAGGGCAAGTACGCTAGCAGCGGCCAGCAGGAACGGTCTGGTGATCAAGGTGCGACTCCACGAACGAAAAAGGGCGCCCCGGTTTCCCGGAGCGCCCCATCTCGTTACGCATGAAATCGCTTCAGCGAAAGGCCCAACGGCATCAGCCGTTCTGGTTGACCTTGCGTTCCGCGATACGTGCGCGCTTGCCGGTACGGCCGCGCAGGTAATACAGCTTCGCACGACGCACCACGCCGCGGCGGACCACGGTGATGCTGTCGATGTTCGGCGAGTACAGCGGGAACACGCGTTCCACGCCTTCACCGAAGCTCATCTTGCGGACGGTGAAATTGGAATTGATGCCGCGGTTCGAACGAGCGATGCAGACACCTTCGTAGTTCTGCACGCGGCTGCGTTCACCTTCGACAACCTTCACGCCAACGCGCAGGGTGTCGCCCGGGCGGAAAGCCGGGATTTCCTTGCCGACATCGGTCGTCGCCTTGGCGATTTCTTCGGCTTCGATCTGCTGGATCAGGTTCACTGGTCGCAGTCCTTCATTTTTTGCCGCTCGCCAGAGGCAGGCTGGTCCCGAACGTCACCGTGACGTTCCCAAAGGTCCGGCCTGCGTAACCGTGTGTCATCCTCCGCATGGCGTTTCCGCCAGGCAGCGATTTTCGCATGATCCCCCGATCGCAGCACTTCAGGGATCGTGCGCCCTTCCCATTCAACGGGCCGGGTATAGTGCGGATATTCAAGGAGCCCTTCTTCGAAGCTCTCCTCAGTCCCACTGGAAGGCGCGCCCATTACGCCGGGAAGCAGGCGAATGCAAGCGTCCAGCACTGCCAGCGCGGCCACCTCGCCGCCGGACAGGATAATGTCGGCCAGGCTGACCTCTTCCACATCGCGTCCGGCGAAAATCCGTTCGTCGAACCCTTCAAACCGGCCGCACAGCAGGATCACGCCCGGCCCAGCCGCCAACTCGCGAATCCGCGCCTGGCTGATCGGACGCCCGCGCGGTGTCATCGCCAGCACGGGGGCGCCGGGATTGCGGGCGCGGCCATGGTCAATTGCGGCCGCCAGCACGTCGGCCTTCAGCACCATCCCCGCGCCGCCACCGGCTGGCGTATCGTCCACGGTGCGGTGCTTGTCCGTGGCAAAATCGCGGATCTGGACCGCGTCCATCGACCAGGTCCCTTCCGCCATGGCGCGCCCGGCCAGCGAAACGCCGAGCGGACCGGGGAACATCTCGGGATAGAGGGTGAGGACAGTTGCGGCGAAAGTCATGCCCGCGATGCCCGCCGCCATGCCAGCAGGCCGCCAATCGCAAGCCCGATCAGGTTGGCCGGAACCACCGTCACCAGCAGCAGACCAATGCCCCAGCCGACCGCTTCGCGGCTATCGCCGATCAGGGAAATCAGCCCCCCCACCGGCAAGGCCAGCAAGACCAAGGCCAGCACGGCCAGTTTGCGCGGTCGGGGCCAGGACCGGCCCAGCAACCAGTAGGTCAGCGCGGCGATCAGGCCAATGTAGACGAGCGCCAGCAGCAATCCCATCAGTCGGTCCAGCCGTCGGCAATCACCGCGCGGTCACTGTTCCAGTCAGGCACAGCTTCGGGCCGCATTGGCACCATGAAACGCGCGCCAGGCTTGCCGTCTGCGGTGGGCCGCTCGATTTCGAGAATGTCGCCTGCGCCGTAGTTTTCGACCCCGACCACCCGGCCAAGCATCGCTCCCGCTTCGGACTGGGCAGGCAGGCCGATCAGGTCGGCGTAGTAGTATTCGCCTTCAGCCAGCGGCGGCAAGGCGGTGCGGGGCACGGTCAGGACCGTCCCGCGCAGGGCTTCGGCCGCATTGCGATCCGCCACTTCGGCGAACCGGGCCACGGCCCCGCCCTTGTTGTCGCTGCGCAGCTTGACCACGGTCAGCGCGCCGCCGTTGAAGGATGGGTAGGCCTTAAGCGCCTCCCACCCTTCACCAAACAGCTTCAGGCGGACTTCACCCGTCACCCCGACAGCGCCGGAAATGGCGGCGAGCGTGACGGGTTTGTCCGACATCGAAGGGCTCAGCCTTCGGCCTGTTCTTCAGCAGCGGCTTCAGCCGGAGCTTCTGCAGCGGCTTCTTCAGCAGCGGGGGCTTCTTCAGCCACCGGAGCTTCTTCAACCGGAGCCGGAGCGGCAGCAGCGGCCTTGGCTTCTTCTTCAGCAGCCAGACGGGCTTCTTCAGCTTCGGCAGCCTTGGCAGCCTTTTCTTCAGCGCGGTCCTTGGCAGCCTTGCCCGGTTCACCCTTGTTAGGGTTGTTGCGGGCAGCGCGTTCACGGATGCCGGCAACGTCGAGGAAACGAGCCACGCGGTCGGTCGCCTGGGCGCCAACGCCCAGCCAGTAACGGGCGCGATCTTCGTTCAGCGTCACGCGCTTGGCATCGTCCTTGGCCAGCAGCGGGTTGTAGGTGCCGATCTGTTCCAGATACTTGCCATCGCGCGGGCTGCGCACGTCAGCAACGACGATGCGATAATACGGGCGCTTCTTGGAGCCACCGCGCGACAGGCGGATATTGATTGCCATGAGAACTTACCTTTCCAATTCAAACCGTTGAAATCTGTTTATTTCTTGCCGAGCAGGTTCTGCAGGTCCGCAGGCAATTGCCCGCCACCGCCGAGCCCGCCGCCGAGTCCACCGAGACCACCACCCAGGCCACCCATGCCGCCACCACCGAACATGGAGCCGAGGCCTTTCAGCCCGCCCATCTTCTTGATCTGCTTCATTGCGCGGCCCATTTCCTGGTGCATCTTCAGCACCTTGTTCACGTCCTGCACGTCAGTGCCGGAACCTGCCGCAACGCGCTTCTTGCGCTTGGCGTTGAGCAGTTCGGGGCGTGCGCGTTCCTTGGGCGTCATCGAGCCGATGATCGCATCCATGTGCAGCAGCACCCGGTCATCCATGCCGCTGGCGGCCATCGCCTGCTTGGCTTTCTTCATGCCTGGGATCATCCCGGCCAGCATTCCCAGCCCACCCATCTTCTGCATCTGCTGCAGCTGGGTGCGCAGGTCGTTCATGTCGAACTGACCCTTGGCCATCCGCGCGGCCAGCCGTTCGGCATCTTCCTGCTGGACGACCTGCGAGGCGCGTTCGACGATGGAGACGATATCGCCCATGCCGAGGATCCGCCCGGCCACCCGGCCCGGCTGGAATGCCTCAATCGCATCAAGCTTTTCACCAGTACCGGCAAACTTGATCGGCTTGCCGGTGACAGCCCGCATCGACAGGGCCGCACCGCCGCGGGCATCGCCGTCCATGCGGGTCAGCACCACGCCGGTCAGCGGAACTTCGCTGCCGAAACTCTGCGCCACGTTGACCGCGTCCTGCCCGGTCAGCGCATCGACCACCAGCAGCACTTCGGTCGGCGTGGAAACGCTGGCGACGGCCTTCATTTCGGCCATCAGCGCTTCGTCGACGTGGAGGCGCCCGGCGGTATCGAGCAGCAGCACATCCACTGCCTGCAACTTCGCCGATTCGAGCGCGCGGCGGGCGATGTCGACCGGCTGCTGGCCGGCGATGATCGGCAGGGTGGCCACGCCAACCTGTTCGCCCAGTACCTTGAGCTGTTCCTGCGCGGCCGGGCGGTTGACGTCCAGCGAGGCCATCATGGCCTTCTTGCCGTGCTTTTCCCTGATCAGCTTGGCCAGCTTGGCCGTGGTGGTGGTCTTGCCCGAACCTTGCAGGCCGACCATCATGATCACCACCGGCGGCTTGGCTTCCAGCACCAGCGGCGACGGCTCTTCCCCGCCCAGCATGGCCACCAGTTCGTCGTTGACGATCTTGACGACCTGCTGCCCCGGAGTGACCGAGCGCAGCACCTGCTGGCCGACAGCCTTTTCCGTGACGGCATCAATGAAGCTGCGGGCGACGGGCAGCGCCACGTCAGCTTCCAGCAGCGCGATGCGCACTTCGCGCATGGCTTCGCGCACATCTGCTTCGTTCAGCGCACCGCGCCCGCGCAGGCGGTCAAAGACCCCGGTCAGGCGATCGGACAGCGTTTCGAACATAAGCGTCGCGTCACTCCAATGGCCTAATGCCAAAAACGCCGGCGGACGAAACCTCGTCAGCCAGCGGGCAGTTCAAGAGCCATGCCCTATACAGCATGGCGTATGTCGTGGGAAGGATGGTGGAGCCTAGCGGGATCGAACCGCTGACCTCTACAATGCCATTGTAGCGCTCTCCCAGCTGAGCTAAGGCCCCGTGCCATTCCTTCCGACCTGCCCTGGGAGGCTGGTCGTCCCTTGCGGGAGGGCGCCCTTTATGGGCAGTTCAAAATCCGCGCAAGAGCTTTTTCAAACTTCCGGTCGGCTTTTTTTGCCGCCGCTGCTGCCACAGGCGGCCCTTGCCTTAGGGACGCGCCTGCGGACGGCAAACTCAGTTGTCTTCTTCCTTCTCGTCCGACGAGCCGGGCACGCCCAGATCATCGTCGCCGCCCAGGTCGACATCGTTGTCCGGCGAATCCTCGCCTTCGTCGATGCCTTCCAGATCGGGATCGGCCAGATCGGAGTCAGGCGATTCCAGCTCGACTTCCTTGGCTTCTTCGAACGGGATCGGCTGCTTGGACTTCAGCACGGGTTCCGGATACCACTGGTTACCGCATTCGATGCAGTTGACCGGGTCATCCTTGGTCAGGTCATAAAAGCGTTCGCCACATTTCGGGCAGTTGCGCTTGGAGCCCCATTCAGGCTTCACCATTACCTAATTCCTCATCTGCCCGCCGCAACGGCAGGCGTATTCGTATCGCCATACTTGATGGATGCGGCCCGTGGCTGAATCAAGAGCCAGAATCAAGGGCCAGCATCGGGGGCAAGCATCAAGCGCGCCCTCTGCGAGCCCCGCGCGCCTTGCCACAGCCCCCACCCGCTGTCAAAAGCCCGCGCCAGACCCCAGGGCCGAAAATTCGGCCTGCATAAGAGAGCGCCCTTGTCCGCCGATCCCGCCACTTCCCCGCGCCCCCGCCGTTTCCAGCCAGCCGGCCCGCTGACGGGTCGCATCCGCGTTCCGGGTGACAAATCGATCAGCCACCGGGCGCTGATGTTCGGTGCGCTGGCCGTCGGTGAAACCCGCGCATCGGGCCTGCTGGAAGGGGAAGACGTGCTGTCCACCGCCGCTGCCCTGCGGGCAATGGGGGCCACGATCGAACGCGTGGCGGATGGCGAATGGCGCATCCACGGCGTTGGCGTTGGCGGGTTGCTGCAGCCCGAACAGGCGCTCGACATGGGCAATTCCGGCACCTCCACCCGCCTGTTGATGGGGCTGGTCGCCAGCCATCCGATTACCGCCACCTTTGTTGGCGATGCCAGCCTGTCCAAGCGGCCGATGGGCCGGGTGACCGATCCGCTGGGCGAAATGGGGGCTGATTTCACCGCCAGCCCCGGTGGCACCTTGCCGCTGATGGTGCGCGGCGCGCATCCAGCGGTGCCGATCACATATCGCCTGCCGGTCGCATCGGCCCAGGTGAAGAGCGCGGTGCTGCTGGCCGGGCTCAACACCGCCGGGATCACCCGCGTGATTGAACCGGTGCCGACCCGTGACCACACCGAACGGATGTTGCGCGGCTTCGGCGCGGAGCTGACGGTTGCCATCGAGAATGGCGAGCGGGTGATTTCCATCCACGGCGAGGCGGAACTGAAGCCGCAGACCATCGTGGTGCCGGGTGATCCGTCCTCCGCCGCGTTCTTCGTGGTTGCCGCCCTGCTGGTGCCGGGCAGTGACCTGGTGATCGAGAACGTCGGCCTCAACCCCACCCGCGCCGGGCTGTTCGACGTGCTGCGGCAGATGGGCGGGCAGATCGAGGAACTGGACCGGCGCGAAGTCGGCGGGGAACCGGTGGCAGACCTCAGGGTGCGCCATTCCGCCCTGCACGGGATCGCAGTGGATCCGGAAATCGCGCCGAGCATGATTGACGAATTCCCGGTACTGTTCGTCGCCGCTGCCCTCGCCAAAGGCCGCACGGTGACCACCGGGCTGGACGAGCTGCGGGTGAAGGAATCGGACCGCCTCGCCGTGATGGCCGCCGCGCTGACCGCCGCCGGGGCGCAGGTTTCCGAACACGAAGACGGGCTGGTGATCGAAGGGACCGGAGGCGAGCCTCTGCCCGGCACCGCGGGTCCCGCCGTGGTCACCCACCTCGACCACCGCATTGCCATGTCGATGGCCGTGGCCGGGTTGGTCAGCCGCGCCGGGGTGGAAGTGGACGACACCCGCCCGATCGCCACCAGCTTCCCCACTTTCGAAGCCTTGCTGGACGGGGCCGCCAGCTGATCAGGCCGGGCTGGAAACCTTCATCAGCACCAGCCCGCCGACAATCATGGTCGCCGCCAGCACCCGCATCGGGCTGGCGGCTTCCCCCAGCATCGTCACGCCAACAGCGAATGCTCCAATCGCGCCGATGCCGGTCCACACCGAATAGGCCGTGCCCAGCGGCAGGCTTTTCATCGCCATGGCCAGCAGGCCGAAGCTGGCAAACATCGTGACGAACGTGAACACGGTGGGCCCAGGGCGGGAAAATCCGTCCGACAGCTTCATCGAATAGGCCCAGACGACTTCAAGAACGCCGGCAACAAACAACAGTATCCAGGGCATGGCAGCCTCCATCTTGGCATGTGGCTGCCGGGCCGTCCCGGTCTTGAATGCCCGATACGGGCGCGGGGGACGTGGCCCCCGCCTGGTCGCAAATAAGTGGGAAAAAGCCTGTTCTCAAGTACCAACCGGGCCGTTAAGGCCCCGCCATTCGCTAGCGCCAAAGAGGCTGAACCCATGATCATCGCCGTCGACGGCCCGACCGCTTCGGGCAAGGGCACTATCGCCAAGGCCCTGGCTGCGCATTACGGCCTGCCGCATCTCGATACCGGACTGCTTTATCGCGCGGTCGGGCGGCAAGTGGCGCTGGACGCTGGCAATCCGGATGACCCCGCCGATGCACTTGCTGCCTGTGCGTTCCCCGACAGCCTGCTGGCCGATCCCGAAC
>JBARAF010000063.1:0-7110 GCA_049791695.1 Croceibacterium sp. | reverse complement strand
GGCGGGGCCTTCCTGGCCCTGGCGATTGAACGGACCGGCCTGCACCGTAGGCTGGCGCTGGCGATGCTCGCCCATGCCGGGCGCAGTCCGCGGCGCTTGCTGCTGGCGGTAATGGCCACCACGGCGCTGATTTCCACGATGATTTCCAACACCTCCACCGCGCTGATCATGATGCCGATGGCACTGGCGATCCTTGCTTCGGGCGGGGTGCGCGAAGGGGAAACGGCAGGGATGGCAGGCGCCTTGCCGATGGGCGTGGCCTTTGCCGCCACGCTGGGCGGGTTCGGCACCATCGTCGGCACGCCGACCAACGCCATTTCCGTCGCCCTGCTGGAACGGACGTTGGGGCTGCACATCAGCTTTGTCGAATGGATGGCCTTCGGGATGCCGGTGGTGCTGCTGGGCGTGCCGCTGGCGGCGCTGATCATATCCCAGGTGCAGGGCTTGAAGCATGATCGATTCGATCCTTCCGCCGCGCGTGAGGCGATCAGCCATGCAGTCGAATGGTCATTGCCTGAACGGCGGCTGGTGCCCCTGTTCCTGCTGGCGGTGCTGGCATGGGTCACCCAGCCGCTGACCGCGCCGCTGTTTCCCGAAGGCGCCCTGACCGACGGGACGATTGCCGCCGTGGCGGGTCTCGTGCTGTTTTTCCTGCCCGATGGCACCGGCCGCCCGATGCTGGTGTGGAAGGAAGCCAATCGCGCCCCGTGGGACGTGGTGCTGATGTTCGGCGGCGGACTGTCGCTGGCGATGGGCATGACGGAGAGCGGCCTCGCCGCATGGCTGGGGCAGATGCTGCTGCCGCTGTCCGCCGTGCCGCTGCTGGTGGTGGCGGTGGTGATGGTCGGCTTCGTCGTGCTGGTCACCGAATTTGCCAGTAACATCGCCGCTGCCAGCGGGGTGATGCCGATCGTGGCCGCGCTGTGTGTCAGCCTGGGCGCGGACCCGCTGTTGCTGGCCCTGCCCGCTGCCTTTGCCGCCAGCTGGGGCTTCATGCTGCCTGCCGGAACCGGGGCGAATGCCATCGCCTGGTCGACCGGCCATGTCGCGCTGGGCCGGGTGCTGCGGGCCGGGCTGATGTTCGATATTGTCGGGATATTCCTGATCATTGGCTGCGTTTGGGGGGTGGCCGCGCTGTCCTGAGAGTTGGCCTGACCGCATGCCGGACGAGGTGGCTGGTGCCGCCCCCACAAACAGGTTACAGGGGAAACCATGTCTGATCCCGTAGATACCCCCACCCCGCGCCGCAAGCCGAAGCGCGAAGTCACCCAGATCGGTGGCCGCACCCTGAAACCTTCCACCCTGATGATGGGATACGGCTTTGACCCCGTGCTGTCCGAAGGGGCGCTGAAGCCGCCAATCTTCCTGACCAGCACCTTCGCTTTCGAAAGCGCGGCGGCGGGCAAGCGGCATTTCGAAGGGCTGACCGGCCTGCGCAGTGGCGAAGTGGAAGGCCTTGTTTATTCACGCTTTAATGGCCCCAACCAGGAAATCCTCGAAGACCGGCTGGCGATTTGGGACGGGGCGGAAGATGCACTGGTGTTCTCCAGCGGGATGTCCGCCATCGCGACTTTGCTGCTCGCAAGCTGCCAGGCGGGTGACGTGGTCGTCCATTCCGGGCCGCTGTATGCGGCGACTGAGGGGTTCATCGCCAAGGTCATGGCGCGGTATGGCGTCACTTATGTCGATTTTCCCGCCGGAGCCACCCGGGCGGAACTGGATGCGGTAATTGCCCGGGGGCAGGAACAGGCGCGGCAACAGGGCGGCAAACTGGCGCTCATCTATCTGGAAAGCCCGGCAAATCCGACCAATGCGCTGGTCGATATCGAGGCCGTGGCGGCAGCCCGCGATGCGGCGTTTGCGGGTGTGGAGGATGGTCCGGCCATCGCCATCGACAACACTTTCCTTGGCCCCCTGTGGCAGCACCCGTTGCAGCATGGTGCTGATATTGTTGTCTATTCCCTGACCAAATATGTCGGAGGCCATTCCGATCTGGTGGCCGGCGGCCTTGCCGGATCGAAACGCTGGATGGATCCGGTGCGCGCCCTGCGCAACACGATGGGCACCATCTGCGATCCCAACACCGCCTGGATGCTGCTGCGCAGCCTGGAAACGGTCGAACTGCGGATGACCCGTGCTGGGGAAAATGCAGCAAAAGTATGCGCTTACCTGCGCCAACACGCCAAAGTGGAAAGGCTCGGCTATCTCGGCCAGATCGACGATCCGCGCCAGCAGGACATTTATGACCGGCATTGCCTGGGCGCGGGATCGACCTTTTCGCTGTTCATCAAAGGCGGCGAGGCGGAGAGTTTCCGGTTTCTTGACAGTCTGCGGATTGCCAAGCTGGCCGTCAGCCTGGGCGGCACGGAAACACTGGCCAGCCACCCGGCTGCGATGACCCATCTATCCGTAAACGATGCCCGCAAGGCACAATTGGGCATCACCCAGAATCTGGTGCGCATTTCGATCGGTATCGAGGATCCTGACGACCTTATCGCCGACTTTGAACAGGCACTCGCCGCAGTTTGACCACAATTGCGGAACCCGATCGTGCGACTGTCGTTATGCACCCCGAGTCCAGCCGCTGTGGCAGGACCTGAAGAGGGAATGTCCACATGAGGAAATTCACCACCATCGCCGCCGCTGCCGTTCTGGCCCTGGGCACCGCCGCTTGCGACAGCGCCGCTGAAAACAACGCCGAAGCTGGCGCCGAAGCGACCGACGAAGCATCGGAAGCCGCTGCTGACCAGATCCGCGAAAACGCCGATGGCACTGCCACCGAAGCTGCTGCCGAAGCTACCGCCGATGCGGTCGAAGCTCAGGGCGAAGTGCAGAAGGATGCGCAGGAAGACGCCGCCGACAACATGGACGCAGCCCCCGAATAAGCTGCGTGCAAGTGCCTAGCATCGCGCTAGGCCGATCTTGATCCCGTTAACCTAGCTGTCGCGCTTAATGGGCCGAAAGCCGGGTTGCGGGATCAGATCATGGGTTACTCCAATCAACGTGAATTCCAGCCCGCTGGCCCGTCTGCGGGCCGCATTCGCCGCCTGTTCGGCCTGGGTATCGAAGATACCACCGCGCCCGACCCGCGCCAGGGGCTGCTGAACCAGATCGGCGATTTCCTCGTCACCCACGATCTGGCACCCAGCGCCGAAAACCTGCTGCGCGCCCATGCGGTTTTCGCCGGCAGCAATCCCCGTTTCGCCCGCAAGGTGGCCGAACTGGAGGACCTGGGCGAACCGATAACCCAGCAATGGCTGGACGAAATCGACCGCCCGCCAGAACCGGAACACGACAGCGCGGAACAATTGCACAAGCTGGCGGGCGAACTGGAAAAGTCGATCGAGCAATTTAGCCAGACCACCACTTCCGCCAAAACCGCTGCATCCAGTTACACCACCGAGCTGGCGCAGCACGTGGCCACCGTGGGCCAGATGCAGCCCCACAGCGAAGTGTTGGCCAGCCTGGCCCATATCGCCCGCGCGATGCTGGAACGCACGCGCGAGGTGGAAGAGGAAATGCGCCGCAGCGAACGCGAAGCGACGCAACTGCGCCGCAGCCTGGCCAAGGCACGCCGCGAAGCGGGCGTCGATCACCTGACCGGCCTGCCCAACCGCCGCGCTTTTGAAGCCGTGTTCCTGCAGGAACGGGCCCAAGCGCTGGAAGCGCTGGAACCGCTGTGCCTGGCACTGGTCGACATCGATTTCTTCAAGCGCGTCAACGATACCCACGGCCACGAAACCGGTGACCGGATAATCCGTGCCGTCGGCCAGTCTCTGTCCCGCATTTCCGACCGCTGCCACGTTGCCCGCCACGGCGGCGAAGAATTTGTCCTGCTGTTTCGCGGCCTGACCCAGGGGCAGGTTTACGAACAGCTGAACTACGCCCGCGAACGCATGGCGGCACGGCGTTTTGTGGACCGGATTTCCAACAAGCCGATTGGCGAAGTGACCATTTCCGCCGGGCTGATCGATGTGTTCCTGCACGGCGACATGGGCCACGCCCTGCGCGCGGCGGACGAAGCGCTGTACAAGGCCAAGCAGGCTGGCCGGAACCGGGTCGAACTGGGCTGATTGGCTTCCCTTGCGGGTTGCTTGCGGATTTGGTTCACACGAAGACACGAAGGTGGCGCGCGATGCCGCAAAGCGGCTTCAAGGCTGATATGCCACGCCTGACGCAGTGTTAGGGATGGCAAGCGGCTTCGCCGCGAGACAAGAAATCTAGGTGTCTTCGTGTGAACCAAAAAGCCAACAGCGCCCGGATCAGTCCGCGTCGTGGCCCTTCCATTCGCGCCGGTCTTCCGCCTGGCGCAGCACTTCGTAAGCCACCTGCACTGCCTGGAAACTGTCGGCGGCGACCTTGTTGCCCTGGTTCACGTCCGGGTGGAATTCCTTGGCCTTGGCCCGCCAAGCGCGTTTGATCGCTTCCATATCGGCGTCGGCTTCCAGTTCGAGCACTTCCAGCGCGCGCATTTCATCCGGGCTGCGGCTGCCATCGCCGCTGGTGGCCCAGCCATAATGGGCTGACTGGGCATAGCCGGCATTGGTCCGTTCTTCAGTCCGGGCGCGGCCTTCCGCTTCTTCCTTCTCCAGCCCGGCGAAATAGTCCCAGCCGGAATTGTATTCCGCCGCGTGGCGCTGGCAGAAATACCAGCGGTCCGGGCTGTTGGGTGCCTTGGGCGCGGGGCAGGTGCCGGGATCGGTGCAACCGTGCCTGTCGCACAGGCGCACGTTCGCCGCTTCACGCGCGCTTTCATACCCGCGCCAGCGGGGGAAACCCCAGTCCGTCGATCGACGCGGACGGGTCACCGGGCAAGATCCATTGTGGCCATGCCCCCTCTATAAGCATTGCAACCGATAACGGAAACCGCAGATGCGCCGGTTGGAGGCGGTTAATTGGCAAGCGGTAATAAAGTGTCGCAAGCAACCATGTTGCATTGCAATATGGAGTGATGCCCTTATCTGCGGTGCAGATCGAGCCAGAGGAATTCCCCCGTGTCCAGGCAGCTTGCCGTCGCTTCCAGCTTTGCCGTCTTCGCGCTTGCGGCGCTGGCGCTGTTCGCGCCGGGTTCCGCCCGGCTGGGACATGGCACGCAAACGGGCGCGACGATGGAACTCGCCGCGCCCGCTTTCTCAGCCTCGCTTTCGCTGGCCGACTGAGGTCAGTTCAGGACAGCAATCAATTCAGGACAATGGTCACCGCGCGACGGTTCTGCGCCCATGACTGTTCGTCCGAACCCAGCGCCACCGGCCGTTCCTTGCCATAGCTGACCGTGGTGATGCGCCCGGCATCCACGCCCAGGCTGGCGAGGTAGTTCTTCGCCGCATTGGCACGGCGTTCGCCCAGCGCCAGGTTGTAATCGCGGGTGCCGCGTTCGTCGGCATGGCCTTCCACAGTGGCGCGCACCGCCGGATACTGCATCAGGTACTGCGCCTGACCTTGCAGGGCCACCTGGTCCTGCGCATCGATGTTGTACCGGTCCGTATCGAAGAAGATCACGTCGCGTCCCGCCATCACCTGGGCGAAATGGGTCTGGGTGCCGGGCACCGGGCCGGTTTCCACCACCGGCGGCGGGGTGGGCGTGGGGGTGGACGTATCCACCGGGGCCGGCGGCAGATCGGCAGGGGCCTTCTTGGCGCAGGCGCCAAGGGCAAGCGCAGAGGCGGCCGTCAGGATGATGGCGGTCTTGTTCATGCGTCTCACTCCTTCTTTTGTTCGTCCGACTATCGCGGACTGCTGAAACAGTTGCAATGTGATCGACAGGCCGAAACCGGAACGATCAGGGAAGCACCGGACCCCAGGCAGGGTCCGATGCGCCCACCGGGGTCGGCAGGCGGCGTTCGTTGCGGCCGGTCAGGTCCACTTGCCACACGGCTGCTTCGCCGGAATTGCGGGACGTGCGGAAAAACTGCACGATCCGGCCATTGGGGGACCAGGTCGGCGCTTCATCCTGCCAGCTGTCGGTCAGGTAACGCACCCCGCCACCGCTGGGGTTCATCACCGCCACCCGCAGGTTGCCGACGATGTGGGTGAAGGCGATCTGGTCACCGCGCGGGCTCCATTCAGGCGTGGCGCAGCGCCCGCCGAAGAAGCTGATCCGCCGCTGGTTGGAACCGTCGGCGTTCATGATGTAGCATTGCTGGCTGCCCGAGCGGTCGCTTTCAAACACGATCAGGCTGCCATCGGGGGAATACGATCCGCCCACGTCCAGCCCGGCGCTGTCGGTCAGGCGGCGGCTTTCCCCGCCGGTCGCGGCCACGCGATAGATGTCGGTATTCCCCGCCACGGCCATCGAATACATGATCGACTTGCCATCGGGCGCCCAGCGCGGGGCAAAGGTCGGGTACTGGTTTTGCGTCACCAGCGTCTGCCGCCCGGTGCCGATGTCATAGACATAGATCCGCGGGTAACCGTTGACGTAGCTGAGATAGACGATGCGGGAATAGTCGGGCGAATAGCGCGGGGTCAGCGCGGTCGACTGGCCATTGGTGATGAAACGGTGGTTAGCCCCGTCGGAATCCATGATCGCCAGCCGCTTGACCCGCTTATCCTTCGGCCCGGTTTCCGCGATATAGGCAATGCGGGAATCGAAGAACGGGCTTTCCCCGGACAGGCGCGAATAAACGAGGTCCGCGCATTTGTGCGCCGCGCGCCGCCAGTCAGACGGCGGCACCACCCAGCCTTCGCGCACCAGTTCATTCTGCAGCGCCACGTCATACAGGTAACAGCCGACCGTCAGCCGACCGTCCGGGTTGGCGCGGACATAGCCGTGGACCAACATTTCCGCCGAACGGCCCTGCCAGGTGCCCCATGCGGGCGCGGTGATCTGGTCATAGGCGGGGCGCGGCAGGGCATCGGGGCCGCTGGGCTTGAACAGGCCGTTGTTGCGCAGATCGTTGAACACCACCCGCGCCAGTTCAATCCCCAGCGCGCCGGTCCCTTGCGCATTGGCAGGGGTCGGCGTGTTCTGGTTGGTGGCGAAGGCGGGGATGGCAATGCCAAGGTCCTGCCAGGCGCTGTCGTCGGTGACTGTGCCGCTCAGCCCGTCCTCTTCCCCAGGAACTGTCACCTGCGCGCCGGGCGGCGGCACGGCGGCATCCTGCGCCAGTG
>JBARAF010000062.1:0-10898 GCA_049791695.1 Croceibacterium sp. | reverse complement strand
AGGTGGACGAATAGTTCCCGGACGAGCTGGTGACCGCACCGGATGAACTGGTGACAGCGCCCGACGAACTCGACACCGCGCCCGAAGACGTGGACACGTTGCCCGACGTGGAGGTGCTGGTGATCCCTCCCGTGCTGGTGCTGACACCGCCGGTGGTCGTGCTGCTGCCGCCGCTGCTGGTCGAAGTCGAGCTGCCGGTGGAGCTGTTGTCGATATCGATATCGATGTTGATGCCGCCATTGCTCGACGTGCTGGTGGCGCCCGACGTGCCTGAAGACGTGCTGGTGCCGCCGCTGGTGGTGGTCGTGGTGGTCACGCTGACGTTGGCCGAACCGCCGCCCCCGCCGCCGCCGAAGAACCCGCCGAAGAACCCGCCGCCAAAGCCGCCGATGCCGCCGGAACCGCCGATGATCACCGGGCTGCTGCCGCCACCGCCCGCGATGGCAGCCTGCGGCTGGGCCGGCAGGGGCAGCATCGGCAACATGGCCAGCTGCTGCGGTGCTTCTTCATGGGCGCGGTGGATCACGCGGCGCATCCGCTTCACGCAGGCACCGCCCACCCGGCGCGCTTCCGGCCCGCAAACGGGAATGGCGCGATGGGCCACCCGCACCGGGCGCTGCTGGGCCCGGGGGCGTTCCGCCTTGGTCAGCTTTTCGCCCTTGTAGTGGACGACCGCGGCCTGCGGTTCCGCGACGTGGACAGCGCCACCGCCGACAATCGCGCCGCCAGCAGCTGCTGCCGCCAATTTCGCCAGGGCCATCCGTACCGACATGAGCAATCTCTCTGTTGCATTGCGAAGGTGCCATCCACGCCCCACTGGCGGCTTCGGCAATTTCCTTCCCTGCATCAGAGACCCGCAAAAGCTTTCCGGGCAATTGCCTTAACCAAGAAATCGCATGGTCAGTGGCAATAATTGTGCCCGTTTTTCGCCGGCAGAGGGACTCTGTCCCATAGTGGAACCGAAGCGGGAACAAATCCCAACGCGGCGTTAACGAATGGCCGCCCGGTTCGCCCTACTCGCCTTCATCGAACAACCCGCCCTGCGGGGCGGAAGGGGGGGTGATTCCCAGGTGCTGCCACCCGCGATCGTTCAGACACCGGCCCCGCGCAGTACGCGCCACCAGACCCAGCTGGATCAGGTATGGCTCAACCACTTCCTCGATCGTGTCGCGCGGTTCGGACAGGCCGGCGGCGAGCGTTTCCACCCCCACCGGGCCACCTTTGTAGATGTCGGCGATCATGTGGAGATACCGGCGGTCCATCGCATCCAGCCCCAGCCCGTCCACTTCCAGCCGGGTCAGCGCGGAATCCGCCACGGCCGCCGTCACCACGCCCAATCCGGCGACATGGGCAAAATCGCGCACCCGCCGCATCAGCCGCCCGGCCACGCGCGGAGTGCCCCGGCTGCGCCGCGCAATTTCGCGCGCACCGCCGGCATCGATCCCCATGCCGAGCAGTTGCGCCCCGCGGGTGACGACCCGCTCCAGCTCCGCCACGGTGTAGAACTGCAACCGCACCGGGATGCCGAACCGGTCCCGCAGGGGCGTGGTCAGCAACCCCTGCCGCGTGGTCGCGCCGACCAGCGTGAACGGCGGCAAGTCGATCCGCACCGACCGGGCCGATGGCCCTTCGCCGATGATCAGGTCCAGCGCGCGGTCTTCCATCGCCGGATAGAGCACTTCCTCGACCACCGGATTGAGCCGGTGAATCTCGTCGATGAACAGGACGTCGTGCGGTTCCAGGTTGGTCAACAACGCGGCCAGATCACCCGACTTCGCAATCACCGGCCCGCTGGTGGCGCGAAAGCCGACGCCCAGTTCCTTGGCCACGATCTGCGCCAGCGTGGTCTTGCCAAGGCCGGGCGGGCCAAAGAACAACACATGATCCATCGCCTCGCCCCGCGAACGGGCCGCCTCGATAAACACCCGCAGGTTGTCCCGCGCAGCTTCCTGCCCGACAAATTCGGCCAGCGACTTCGGCCGCAGCGCGGCGTCGATATCCTCCGGCTGGCGCTGGGGGGAAAGGTTAGGGTTGGAGGTCATGTTACTGCATCCAAGCCTACAAGCGCGCCTGTGAGAAACATCCCAAGGGAGACAAAAGCGGAAACCATGCCAATATTCTCGGCCACCGCGCTTTTGGACCTGTAATACGAAATATCGAAAGAGGGCTGTAAGTTCAGATAATCTGAAATAGCCTTCCTCGAGTTAATAAACTCCGCTTGCATTGCCGTGCTTTGGGTGACGTATCCGGAAATATAGATCACTAAAGCTGAAAAACACCCCAATCCAAACCAAGCGAAACTCCAAAATAGCGCGCGCACCTCAATTATGGCTCCGCTGTTTCCAGCAAATGTTAAAAGCGCAATTATGCCGCCGCCATTCGCCAGAAACAGCGACTTTGTTCCTGCTTGGGCATACTCCACAGCATAACGCAGACGGTCGTGAGACGAATCCCACCACCGTTGCCCTTCGGCAAGCGCAACCTCCCTCTGCTCCGGTGTAAGATTTTCCATCACCCTGCCGCCCTCTTCAGCGCGACCCGCACCAACTCGTTCAGCCCGGCATCCTCGCCCAGTTCGGCTTGGGCGTGGGCGACGGCGCTGGCAGCCACGGCCGGTTTGAAGCCGAGGTTCTGCAGCGCGGAAACGGCATCGGCGCTGGCGGTGCCCGCTTGCGAGACCATCGCCGTAACACCGCCAACCGCGCCTCCGCCCGGCATCGCGCCTGCCCGGTCCTTCAGTTCGTTGACGATCCGCCCGGCCAGTTTCGGCCCCACCCCTTGGGCGCGGGCGACGGTCGCTGCATCACCCCGGGCGCAGGCATCGCGCAGTTCGCCGGGGGCAAGGACGGAGAGGACGGCCAGCGCCATCTTGCTGCCGACGCCCTGCACCGTGGTCAGCACGCGGAACCAGTCACGTTCTTCCCCGGTGGCGAAACCGAGCAGGCGCAAGTCGTTTTCAGAAACCTGCAAATCGGTGAATACCGCGCAGTGGCCGCCCACATCGCCCAGCGCCGTCAGGGTGCGGGCGGAGCAGTGGACGAGGTAGCCCACGCCGCCAACGTCGATCACGGCCCAGTCCAGGCCCGTTTCATCCAGCCGTCCGGTAAGCTTCGCGATCATGTTCTGTTCTCTGCCCCACCGTTCCTGATTTGGCCAGTCATTATGGACAGCGGCCCACAGTTGCGACATGGGAACCTTCCATGAGCGTGAACACTTTTGGCCGCATCTTCCGTTTCACCACCTGGGGCGAAAGCCACGGGCCGGCGCTGGGCGCCGTGGTTGACGGGTGCCCGCCGGGCCTGTCGATCAGCGAGGACTGGATCCAGCCGTTCATGGACGCGCGCAAGCCGGGGACGAGCAAGTTCACCACGCAGCGGCGCGAGGACGATCTGGTGAAGATCCTGTCCGGCACCTTCGAAGGGCGGACGACGGGCACCAGCATCAGCCTGCTGATCGAAAACACCGATCAGCGGAGCAAGGATTACTCCGAAGTGGCCAAGGCATACCGCCCCGGCCACGCCGACTATGCCTATGACGCCAAGTACGGTTTCCGCGACTATCGCGGCGGTGGCCGGTCCAGCGCGCGGGAAACCGCCGCGCGGGTGGCGGCAGGTGCGGTGGCGCGGCTGGTGGTGCCGGAAGTGGCGATCCTGGCCTATGTCACCGAAATCGGCGGCGATGCGATCGACATGGCCAATTTCGATCCGGCGGAAATCACCCGCAACCCGTTCTTCTGCCCCGATCCGGTCGCCGCCAAGCGCTGGGAAGCGCTGGTGGACGAAGCGCGGCTGGCCGGATCATCGCTGGGCGCGGTGGTGGAATGTGTCGCCACCGGGGTTCCGGCTGGCTGGGGCGCACCGCTTTATGGCAAGCTTGATGCTGATCTCGCCGCTGCGATGATGGGCATCAACGCGGTCAAGGCGGTGGAAATCGGGGACGGCTTTGCCGCTGCGCGCCTGCGCGGGGAACAAAACGCCGATCCGATGCGGCCCGGTGCCGATGGCACGGTGCAGTTCGACGCCAACCATGCGGGCGGCATCGCCGGGGGCATTTCCACCGGGCAGCCGGTGGTGTGCCGCGTGGCATTCAAGCCGACCAGTTCCATCCTGATCCCGCAGCCGACCATCACCCGTGATGGCGAGGCGACGCAACTGGCGACCAAGGGCCGCCATGACCCTTGCGTCGGCATTCGCGGCACCCCGGTGGTGGAAGCGATGATGGCGCTGGTGCTGGCGGACCACAAATTGCTCCACCGGGGGCAATGCGGCTGACTGGGCGGGTAACCGGGCGGCTGATCTAGCGGTAATGCACCAGGCTGAGGATCGCGCCCGCCAGCCCTTCGAACCAGGCTGAACCGACCACGCTTTCGTGCACCGCGCCCTGGACCACGATCCAGCCCGCGCCGAGGAGGGACCAGTTGCCGATGCGGCGCCGCTCAACCCATTCCTGGGCCAGAATCGCCGCGGCCATGCTCCATAGGGTGAGGTACAGCCAGAAGGTCGGCACCGGATCATCCAGCCCCAGTGCATTGGCCCAGAAGCGGTTTACCCCCGGCGGCAGGACCGGCAGCATGGCCAACAGCACCATCCGCTTGTGAACCTGCGGATTGCGCCTGCGCTGGCCGATGGCCACGGTGAACATCCCGACGAAACCGATGAACGCCAGCAGGCCGAGGTACAGCCCGTCGGTCCCGGCCGGCCGTCCCGCCGCCCAGCCCCGGTGGCTGGCAACCAGTTGCATCAGCAGGCCGGTGAAGATCATCAGCGTGGCGAAGGCAATGCCAAAGGTTCCGAGGCTGCGGTGCAGCTTCACATTGCCGCCATTGACCAGCGCACTCTGCGTCACCAGCAGCACCATCCAGCTGGCGGCCAGAACCCCATGGATGTGCACGATCGGCGGCGCCGGTGGGAAATTGCCCTGCAGCGCCGGCAGCGCGGAATGCATCCCGAAGCCGCCAAACACGAACATGGCCATGATCACGGTCATCACCAGCGAGAAGGACGGCACGCCCTTGCGGCCGGTGGCCCGCACGGACGTTCCCGACGTCCCGACAGCAGTCGAGCCCATGGCTTCCCCTCCCCTTTTCGTATTCTCGTTGCAGGCAGGGTATGGCCTGCCCCCATCCGACACAAGCCCGGGGCCGCTGATCGCCCAATCCGATCAATCGCCACTTATTGATTAATTCGTTCAATCCAATCGAGACTCCCCGTTGGCCGAATCGATCTTGCTGGACTATCTCCGGCTTCGACAGTTTCACCCCGTCATTTGAGAGGCACTTTCCATGGGTATCATCGGCAGCACCATCAAGCCGTTCAAGGCGACCGCATTCCAGGCAGGCAAGGATTTCTTCGACGTCACCGAAGGCGATCTGGCCGGCAAGTGGTCGATCTTCTTCTTCTATCCGGCTGACTTCACTTTCGTCTGCCCGACCGAACTGGAAGACCTTGGCAAGCAGCAGGCTGCCCTCACCGGCATGGGCGTGGACATCTACGCCGTGTCGACCGACACCCATTTCAGCCACAAGGCCTGGCACGACACGTCCGACAAGATCGGCAAGCTGCAGTACGCCTTCCTGGGCGACCAGCTGCACACCCTGTCGAAGAACTTCGGCGTGCTGCGTGAAGATTCCGGCCTGGCCGATCGCGCCACTTTCGTGGTCGATCCGGACGGCGTGATCCAGATCATGGAAATCACCTGCGAAGGCGTCGGCCGCAACGCGGAAGAACTGATCCGCAAGATCAAGGCCGCACAGTACGTCCGCAGCCACCCGGGCCAGGTTTGCCCGGCGGCATGGGAAGAAGGCGAAGCCACCCTGGCCCCGTCGCTCGACCTCGTCGGCAAGATCTAACCCAGACTACCCCCGAGCCCGCACCTGAAGCGGGTCGCACGGCCCGGGGCGCCCTCCCCCCAATCAGGCGCTCCGGGCCGTTTTGCATCCAGAATCCGAGGACACGACCATGCTCGACGCAACGATGACCCAGCAACTGCAGCAGTATCTCCAGATGTTGCGCGAGCCGATCGAACTGGTCGCGTCGCTGGATGACAGCAAGAAATCCGCAGACACGCGCGAACTGCTGACTGAAATTTCCGCCCTGTCGGACAAGGTTACGGCCACGTTCGACGGCACCGACGGGCGCAAGCCCAGCTTCATCATCCGCCGCGCCAGCGATGCGGAAAAGTGGGTCCGGTTCGCCGGGCTGCCGATGGGGCACGAATTCACCAGCCTCGTCCTCGCCCTGCTGTGGGCCGGTGGCCATCCGCCCAAGGTGTCGGACGAAGTGCTGCACCAGATTGCCGCGCTGGAAGGTGACTACGAGTTCGAGATGTATTTCAGCCTGTCGTGCCACAACTGCCCCGACGTGGTGCAGGCGCTGACGCTGATGGCGCTGAACAACCCGCGCATCCATGCGACCCTGATCGAAGGCGGCAGCTTCCAGGCGGAAGTCGACGCACGCGGCGTGATGGCCGTGCCCGCGACCTTCCTGAACGGCGAGATGTTCGCCAGCGGCAAGATGAGCGTCGAAGAAGTCCTCGCCAAGCTGGACGGCAATGCCGGTGCCCGCGCCGCGGCCAAGCTGGCCGACAAGAAGCCGTTCGAAGTGCTGATCGTCGGCGGTGGCCCGGCCGGGGCCAGCGCCGCGATCTATACCGCGCGCAAGGGCTTCACCACCGGGGTCGCCGCTGAACGGTTTGGCGGACAGGTGCTGGACACGGTCGGGATCGAGAACTTCATCTCCGTCCCCTATACCGAAGGGCCAAAACTGGCCGCCCAGCTGGAAGCCCACGTGCGCGAATATGACGTGGACGTGATGAACCTGACCAAGGCGACCCGCCTCGTCCCCGCCAGCCAGCCGGGTGGCCTGCACACGGTGGAGTTCGAAAACGGCGCATCGCTGAAAGCCCGCGCCGTGGTCCTGAGCACCGGGGCGCGCTGGCGCAACCTTGGGGTGCCGGGCGAGTTTGAATACCGCAACCGCGGCGTGGCCTATTGCCCGCACTGCGATGGCCCGCTGTTCAAGGGCAAGCGCGTGGCGGTGATCGGTGGCGGCAATTCCGGCGTGGAAGCGGCGATCGACCTCGCCAACATCGTCGGCCATGTCACGCTGGTGGAATTCGACAGCAAGCTGCGCGCTGACCAGGTGCTGCAGGACAAGCTGCGCAGCCTGCCCAATGTGGACATCCTGCTGTCCGCCCAGAGCACGGAAGTGACCGGCGACGGCGAACGGGTGAACGGCCTCAGCTACAAGAACCGCGAAACGGGCGAGGAGCACAAGGTCGAACTGGAAGGGATCTTCGTCCAGATCGGGCTGGTGCCGAACACCGAATGGCTGAAGGACAGCGGGCTGGAACTGAGCAAGTTCGGCGAAGTGGTGATCGACAGCCATGCCGCCACCAATGTACCCGGCGTGTTCGCGGCGGGGGACTGCACGACCGTGCCGTTCAAGCAGATCATCATCGCGATGGGCGAAGGGTCCAAGGCGGGCCTTTCCGCCTTCGATTACCTGATCCGCAACGAAGCCCCGGCGGAAATGGCCGAGGCGGCCTAACAACAGGAGGGCCCCTTCTTCTTCGGAGGAAGGGGCTCTTTCCTCACCGCCGTTTCCGCAGCACCAGGTACAGCGCACCTTCACCGCCGTGCCTGCGGTGGGCGCCGCGCACGGCCGCGATGTCCGGCCCGTGGGGACCAGCGGCCAGCCAGTCGAGCACCTTGGCGCGGATCGCGCCGCGTTTTTCGCCCCGGTCGGCATGTTCCGCCGGGCGCGGCTTGCCGGTAATCAGCAGCACCATCCGCGCGCCCATCGCCTTGGCCTGGCCCAGCCCCATGTCCAGCCGCACGTGCGCCTGGTCCAGCGTGCAGCCATGCAGGTCGAGCGTGAAATCGGGTTCCAGCGTGGCCTTGGCCAGTCGCCGGTCCCAATGCGAATCAAGGCCCGGTGCCGGGGGCGGGGGCGCTGCGGGGGCAGGTGCCGGACGCGGTGGGGGCACGCGGCCACGCACTTTCTTCACCACCGGAGCAACGGCGGCCGGGGCCGGAGCGGCCACCGCTTTCGGTTGTGCAACGGTCACAACCCGGCGGCCTTTCAGCGGCTTTACTGTCAGCGCCACTCGCGCCCACAGCGCGGCTTCTTCCGCGCTCAACCCGCGCGGGGCTTTCGGCATGGGTGGCTTCATTGCGCGTGGAGCCGCGCCAGCGTCCCCTTGGGCAGCAGCACCAATGCGGTGCCGCGCGCGCTCATCCCGCCAGCCGTGGTGCGCGCCTGTTCGCCAGCGCCCCAGAAGGTATCAAACCGGTTCGGCCCCTTGATCGCCCCGCCGGTATCCTGTGCGATCCACAGCCCGTCCGTTTCTGCCCGGTCCAGATCCAGCACCACCGGCGCGCCAAGCGGCACGTAATTGGGGTCCGCCGCGACGGAGCTTGCTGGCCGCACCGGCACTTCCAGCGCGCCCAGCGGCCCGTCCCCGGTCAGTTCGCGGAAGAACACCCAGCTCTGGTTCTCGCGCATCAGCGCCGCACCTTCGACGGGTTTTTCGCGCAGGTATTGCATGATCCCCTGCATCGAACCGGGATATTGCCCCGGCCCGGTGCCGATCAGCCCGCGCTGGCGCATCAGCGAACCGATCCCGGCGTAGGCCCGGCCGTTCTGCCCGGCATAGCCGATCCGCATCACCTGCCCGTCCGGCCCGATCAGCCGCCCGGAGCCCTGCACTTGCAGGAAGAAGAATTCGACCGGATCGGCGGCCCAGGCAATTTCCAACCCGCGCCCCGCCAGCGCGCCCGCTTCGATCGCTGCACGATCATGATATGGGACGAATTTGCCCTGCGCATCATAACGCCCCAGCGGCGGCTGGCCCTTGCGGTCTGCCGCGGGGGTCGTTTCCGGCCAGGCCCGCACCAGATCCGGCGGCAAGCCGTAAACCGGCACTTCGAACCCCGGGCGCGGGCCGCTGCGCATTCCGGAAATCTCCGGTTCGTAATAGCCGGTGGCAAAGGCTTCACCGGTGCCGACGCGGGCAGCTTCAAGATGGGTGGTGAAGAACCGCACCGCATCGCCATAAGGCCAGGTCGATGCGGAACGGCAGGCATCCTGCCAGTCTTCCTTCTGGGTCAGGCCGCTCGCATCGGTGCGGCGCAGCAGGCGCGGGCAGCTTTCCACGAACGAGGCAAGCGCGGGCCGGGCATCATCCGGCCGCAAGCGCAGCGATTCGATCGACGGACCGGGCTTCACCCCCAGCAACAGTGCGGTGGGCGGTATGGCAGGAACAGGCGTCGGCTCCGAACGTGGCGGACCGCCCAGCGGGATCACCTGCACGCAGCCAGCCAACAGTGCCAGCGCGGCGGCAAACAGGGCCAGCCTGCCGCCCCGCGCGCCGTAAGCAGGCCCCCGCACGCCGGCGATCAGCCTTCGTCGGTTTCGTCGAGCAGCCAGTCGGGTGCCGCGCTGTCTACCTTGCGGCTGAAAGTCCAGACGTCGCGGATCTCGATCGCATCGTCGAGCGATCCGGCCACCACGTTGCCGTCCTTGTCGCGCGTGATCGCGGAAATATCGGCCACGAAACGCACCCCGATGCGGGCCGTCCGGCCATCCAGCACGGCATGGCTGACGGTGGTATCTTCGATCCGGATCAGGCGGTTGGCCAGCACTTCACCTGCAGCTTCGCGGGCGGTGATCGCTGCGTCAAAGCTGTCGTACACGTCGCGGTCGCACAGCTGGCGCAGTTCTTCGCGGTCACCGCGCCAGAACGCTTCGAGGATCATCGCATAGGCGGCCTTGGCGCCTTCGAGGAAGGTCAGCAGGTCAAACCGGCGGTCCACCGCGGAAATCGCCCGCAGGCCATCTTCGATCGCAGGCGGAAAACCGGCCAGCGGGCGCTGCGCCCGGGCCTGGTCAGCCACCGGCGATGGCACGGTGCCTGCGCCCTTGGCCGTTTCGGTCCGCTCGAGTCGGTTCGGCACCACCTCTTCCTCATGCTCCGCCCGGCGGCCAAGCACGGAATAGAGCCGCAGGCCGAGGAAGGCGGCGATCATGGCCAGGATGACGATCTCGTAAATCACGTGCTTGTCCCGAATACCGGCCGGGGTGCGGTAGATCCGCAGTCCGGCGCAAAGCCTAGATGACCGAAATAGGTGCCGATTTCAAATGAACAACGGCTGGCTGGCTCCGTAGCTCCCCGGTCTGCGCTTTTCCTGCACCATTTGCCCGCCTGACCTTATCGGGCAGGCGTTGCGGCGGCTTGTCCGGGGTGCTAGTCGCGCCAGCCACTGCCCGGCGTCCGCCGGCGCTACCAGTCCAGACGAAAGATTTCGACCATGGCCGATGAAGGCAACGTCCTGTCCGATCTCAACCTTGACGCCGCTCCGGCGAGCAATGGCGAAGACACCCTGCCGGTTGCGGGCCTGATCTCGCAGTATGTGAAGGACCTTTCGGTCGAAAACCCCAAGGCCCCGGACAGCTTCCAGTGGACTGAAGTCCCGGCGCTGGACGTGCAGTTCAACATCGGCGCCCGCCAGCTGAGCGACGAAGTGACCGAAGTGGAACTGAAGGTTTCGGCCACTGCGAAAAGCAGCCAGGGCACCGCATATATCGTCGAACTTGCCTATTGCGGCCTGATCGGGATGCGCAACATGGTCGATGAACAGAAGCACCTGTTCACTTATGCCGAAGCGCCGCGCCTGCTGTTCCCCTTCGCTCGCCGGGTGATTGCGGAAGCCGTGCGCGATGCCGGTTTTGCCCCGCTGATGCTCGATCCGATCGATTTCAACGGCTTGTACGTGCAGCAGCTGCAACAGCAGGCCGCCGCCGTGGGCGAGCCGGTGGGCGAAGCCTGAGCAGCTGAGCCCGGGGGCGTAGCGTCGTGGGCCTGGCCCGCAATGTTGGCACCATCGGCGGACTGACGGC
>JBARAF010000061.1:0-2887 GCA_049791695.1 Croceibacterium sp. | reverse complement strand
GGCGAGCGCGGCACCGGCAAGGAACTGATCGCCGAACGCCTGCACCGCCTGTCCAACCGCTGGGGGGAACCGCTGGTGACGCTCAACTGTGCCGCCTTGCCCGAAACCCTGATCGAAGCCGAACTGTTCGGGCATGAAGCGGGCGCTTTCACCGGTGCGACCCGGGCCCGGGAAGGGCGCTTTGAAGAAGCGGACAAGGGCACGCTGTTCCTCGATGAACTCGCCACCCTGAGCATGGGCGCGCAGGAACGGCTGTTGCGCGCGGTCGAATATGGCGAAGTGACCCGCATCGGTTCCAGCCGCCCGATCCGGGTGGACGTGCGCATTGTCGCCGCCACCAATGAAGACCTGCCGCAACTGGCGGCGGAAGGGCGTTTCCGGTCCGACTTGCTCGACCGGCTGAGCTTTGAGGTGATCACCTTGCCACCCCTGCGCGTGCGTGAAGGGGATGTGCAGGTGCTGACGGATTACTTCGGGCGGCGGATGGCGGCGGAACTGCGCTGGGATGCCTGGCCCGGCTTTGCCGACCATGTCTGGCAGCAGCTGGAGGATCACCCCTGGCCCGGCAATGTGCGCGAACTGCGCAATGTGGTGGAACGGGCGGTCTATCGCTGGGACAACTGGGAACAGCCGATTGGCCATGTCCAGTTCGACCCGTTCGACAGCCCGTGGAAGCCGGTCGCCCCGCCGGTGGCCAGTCCCGCACCAGCGCCCGGCAAGGCAGTTCCGGCCAAGCCGGCGGCGGCCGAGTTCGACCATGTCGGAGATTTGCGCGGCGCGGTCGATGCCCATGAACGGGCGATCCTGGAACATCACCTGGGCCGCCACCGCTGGAACCAGCGGCAGACAGCCCGCGCGCTGGGCCTGACTTATGACCAGTTGCGCCACTGCATCCGCAAGCATGGTTTAACGGAGTAGGGGCTTAACCGGGCGATAACCGGTCGGGCCTAGACTCGCCGCATGTACCATGTCGGGCAATGGATCATGCGCCACAAGATTGGCGCGGTGGCGTTGATGGCGCTGGGTATGGTTGCGATGTCGCCGGATCATGGTGGCACCGGCCTGTTTGCCCCCGCCACGCCGCCCGCGCCGCAGCCTGTGGCAGAGGTTCCGGTACAGCAGGCCGTCCAGCCGCAAGTGGTGGAAGCCCCGGTCGGCATGCCGGACGATTTCTATGACGACAGTGGTGAAGCAGGGCCGGCCGAAGACCTGGCGGCCGATGATTCCGCGGTGGATGTCCAGCCGGACCTGGTACCCGAACCGGCGACGGCTGAACCCGACCTGGTCGTCCAGCCGCAATAGCCCTGATTGCCTGCTGGCCAATTGTTCGCGGGTTGGTTGGCGGGGCGCTTGCCAAACGGGGACTCATCCTCTAGGGCGCATTTCATCCCGACATTGTCGCGACAAGGTGGGGCTGGCGCCTGAGGGGGCCGGCACGAAGAGCCTTTTATCGCGACGCATGGAGTGCCGATGGCTGATACGACGCGCCTGACTGAAGTGATTGAACCCGAGGCCAAGGCCCTGGGATTCGATCTGGTGCGCGTCAAGCTGACCGGCACCGGGGAAGAACGCACGTTGCAGGTGATGGCGGAAGATCCCGCCACCGGGCAGATGGTCGTATCGCAGTGCATGACGCTGTCACGGCGCATTTCCGAAGTGATCGACCAGCTGGAAGAAGCGGGCGAGGAATTGATCGTCGGCGCGTACAACCTGGAAGTCAGCAGCCCCGGCATTGACCGGCCGCTGACCCGGGCAGGCGATTTTGCCAAATGGGCCGGGCACGAAGCCAACTTTTCGCTGAAGGAACCGATGGGCGACCATCGCAAGCTGCGTGGCGAACTGCTGGGCCTGGATGGCGACATGGTTGCGGTGGAAGACCGCAAGGCGGGCCGCTTTGACGTGCCGCTGGCCAACATTCATTCGGCGAAACTGGTTCTGACGGACAAGCTGATCGCCGCGACGAAACCGGTCGACATGACCGGGGCCGACGAAATCGAAGAAACCGAAGAAACTTTCGAAGAAGAGAAGGCTGAAGACTGATGGCCAGTCCGATTTCCGCCAACAAGGCTGAACTGATCGCAATCGCGAACTCGGTTGCTTCGGAAAAGATGATCGACAAGTCGATCGTCATCGAAGCGATGGAAGAAGCGATCCAGAAGGCCGCGCGCGCCCGTTATGGTTCGGAAAACGATATCCGCGCCAAGCTCGATCCGCTGACCGGCGACCTGCGCCTGTGGCGCGTGGTCGAAGTGGTCGAAGTGGTCGAAGACTATTTCAAGCAGGTCAGCGTCGAACAGGCGGAAAAGCTGCAGCCGGGCGCTGCGGTGGGCGATTATATCGTCGATCCGCTGCCGCCGGTCGATCTCGGCCGCATCGACGCGCAGAGCGCCAAGCAGGTGATCTTCCAGAAGGTCCGCGATGCCGAGCGTGAACGGCAGTTCGAAGAATTCAAGGATCGCCAGGGTGAAGTCATCACCGGCGTGATCAAGTCGGTCGAATTTGGCCACGTGATCGTCAACCTCGGCCGCGCCGAAGGCGTGATCCGCCGCGACCAGCAGATCCCGCGTGAAGCCGCCCGCGTGGGCGAACGTGTCCGCGCCTGGATCATGAAGGTGGAACGCAACAACCGCGGTCCGCAGATCTTCCTGTCCCGCGCCCACCCGGAATTCATGAAGAAGCTGTTCGCGCAGGAAGTGCCCGAAATCTATGACGGCATCATCCAGATCCGCGCAGCCGCCCGTGATCCGGGCAGCCGTGCAAAGATCGGCGTGATCAGCAATGACAGCTCCATCGACCCGGTCGGCGCCTGCGTCGGCATGAAGGGCAGCGGCGTGCAGGCGGTGGTGCAGGAACTGCAGGGCGAAAAGATCGACATCATCCCCTGGAG
>JBARAF010000060.1:0-5261 GCA_049791695.1 Croceibacterium sp. | reverse complement strand
GCGCGCGGCGGCTATCCCGAATTCGACATCGAAGCCTATCGCCACGGCGACATGACGCCCGTCTATTTCGGATCTGCCCTGAAGAACTTCGGCGTGGAAGAACTGATCGACGCGATCGCCCGTTTCGCCCCGCCGCCGCGCCCGCAGCCTTCCAGTGAAGGCCCGATCACGCCGGACCGTGACGAGGTAACCGGCTTCATCTTCAAGGTGCAGGCCAACATGGACCCGATGCACCGCGACCGGATCGCGTTCATGCGCATGGCATCGGGCACCTTCAAGCGGGGGATGAAGCTGATCCCGTCGGGCCTGGGCAAGCCGATAGCGGTCCATTCGCCAATCCTGTTCTTCGCGCAGGACCGCGAACTGGCGGATACGGCGGAAGCGGGCGACATCATCGGCATCCCCAACCACGGCACCCTGCGCGTGGGCGATACGTTGAGCGAGAAGAACACCGTCCGCTTCACCGGCCTGCCCAACTTCGCGCCAGAAATCCTCCGCCGGGTGCAGCTGAACGATCCGACCAAGACCAAGCAATTGCGCAAGGCGCTGGACGACCTTTCGGAAGAAGGGGTGATCCAGGTGTTTTACCCGGACATCGGCAGCCAGTGGATCGTCGGCGTGGTCGGCCAGCTGCAGCTGGACGTGCTCGTTTCGCGCCTGGAAGCGGAATACAAGGTCGGTGCGCGGCTGGAAGCATCACCGTTTGCCACGGCGCGCTGGCTGAAGGGCAGCGATGCGGCGTTGAAGCAGTTCGAAGACTTCAACCGCGCCACCCTGGCCCGTGACCGCGATGGCGACATGGTGTTCATGGCCAAGAGCCCGTGGGACGTCGGCTATCAGCAGGAACGCAATCCCGACCTGACTTTCAGCGCGACCAAGGAACGCTGACCTTGCCCCGCGGGCCTTGCATGGCCTAGCCACGGCAAATGGCTGAATTCTTCGATGCGCTGGATGACCGGCACGTGGCGATGATCACCGCCCAGCCGGTGTTCTTCGTCGCCACCGCCTGCGCGCAAGGGCGCATCAACCTCAGCCCGCGCGGCTATGACTGTTTTCGGGTGCTGGGGCCGAACCGGGTCGCCTGGCTGGACCTGGGCGGATCAGGCAACGAAACCAATGCCCACTTGCTGGCAGATGGCCGGATCACCCTGATGTTCTGCAATTTCCAGCAACCGGCGCAGATCCTGCGGATCTATGGCCGGGGGGAACCGGTGGTGCCGTGGGATCGCGCGTGGGATGACCTGGTGGGCCATTTCACCCTGTTGCCCGGCACCCGGCAGATCTTCGACATAACGGTGGAAGGCGTGCAGACCAGTTGCGGTTATGGCGTGCCGCTGATGCAGCTGGAGGCAGAGCGGCCGACCTTGCTGAAACTGCATGCGCAGGCCGATCCGGCCGAATGGGCGGGCAAGCACAAGACCCGCCGGACCAGCATCGACGGGCTGCCGGTGCGCACCACGGATCGTTACATCGCCGGTGCGCCCGGAACCGTGCCCGATGCCAAACGCTGAGCGGCGATGCGGCTGACTTTCGCCAGTTACAACATCCACAAGGGTATCGGGGTGGATGGTCGCCGCGATCCCGAACGGATCATTGCCGTGCTGCGTGAAACCCAGGCCGACGTGATTGCCCTGCAGGAAGCGGACCGTCGTTTTGGCGAACGGGAAAGCGTGCTGGAAAAGCGCCTGCTGGATGAAACCCCCTGGCGCCATGCGCCTGTGGCAAAGCGCGCGCGCAGCATCGGGTGGCACGGCAATGCCCTGCTGGTGCGGCGGGATATCGAAATTGTCGCGGCTCACCCGATTGACCTGCCGACACTGGAACCGCGCGGAGCGGCGCGGGCGGACTTGCTGGTTGAAGGGCGGCCCTTGCGGGTGATCGGGATGCACCTGGACCTTTCGGGCCTGCGCCGCCGCGAACAGATCCGCCATGTCATCGGCCATTGTGCGAATTGCGGGGATGATGTGCCGACCGTGTTGATGGGCGATTTCAACCAGTGGGGCATGGCGCGCGGGGCGATGCGCGAATTTTCCGGCGAGGGCTGGAGCGTGCTGCCTACCGGCAACAGTTTCCCCAGCCGCCGGCCGCTGGCCCCGCTGGACCGGATCGTGGTTTCCGGCGGCTGGTCCTGCCACACGGCGGGGCCGCACCACAGCGCCCTGGCCAGCGTGGCATCGGACCACCTGCCGGTGAAAGCCACGCTGCAGTTCCCTGCCTGATTTTTAGGCACTTGCTGCAGATTCAGGCGCGGGTGCTGCCTGACCGGCAGGGCGATGGCCGGGTGAATCCCTGAAATCCTGCCAATATCTTAAACTGGCACGCCCTTTGCTTCACTGACCTCCGGCCGGGTACCGTCCGGTAAACAAGAGGGGGTCAGTGATGAAATTCATCATCGCCATCATCAAACCGTTCAAGCTCGATGAAGTTCGGGAAGCGCTCAGCGCTATCGGCGTCGCGGGCATGACCGTGTCCGAAGTCAAGGGCTTCGGCCGCCAGAAGGGCCAGACGGAAATCTACCGCGGGGCCGAATATTCCACCAACATGCTGCCGAAAGTGAAGCTGGAGATTGCTGCCAGCGACGCGATGGCATCGCAGGTGGTCGAAACGATCCAGCAGACTGCCAGCACCGACAGCATCGGCGACGGCAAGATCTTCGTCCTCGACCTCGCCTCGACCACGCGGATCCGCACCGGCGAATCCGGCGACAACGCGCTCTGACGCGCCGCAACAGAGGGGTAACAACAATGATCCGGAAGATCTTCACTGCGGCGGGAGCGGGCACAGCATCGCTGTTCGCCGCGACCTCCGCCTGGGCCGCCGAGGCGACCCAGACCGTGGCCGCCGCGACTGCCGACGCCGCTGCAACCGTCGCCGCTGCCGTTCCGGCCGCCGCGCCGGCCGCTTTCGTGCCCACGGCTGACATGGTCAGCAAGGGCGATGTCGCCTGGATGATGGTCGCTTCGGCCTTCGTGCTGATGATGTCGGTCCCGGCGCTGGCGCTGTTCTATGGCGGCCTGGTCCGCACCAAGAACATGCTCAGCGTGCTGATGCAGGTGCTGACCATCGTGTGCGTGGCTTCGCTGGTGTGGTTTGCCTGGGGCTATTCGATGGCCTTCACCTCCACCGGTACTCCGTTCCCCAAGCTGTTCGGCGGGCTGGACAAGGCCTTTCTCGCAGGCGTGGACGTGACCACCCTGGCGGCGACCTTCTCCAACGGCGTCTATCTGCCGGAACTGGTTTTCGTGATCTTCCAGATGACCTTTGCCTGCATCACGCCGGCGCTGATCGTCGGGGCCTTTGCGGAACGCGTGAAGTTCACCCCGCTGATCCTGTTCGTGGTCGGCTGGCTGACGCTCGCCTATTTCCCGATCGCGCACATGGTTTGGTACTGGGCCGGTCCGGACTTCCTGCCCACCGCGCCTGACGACAGCGGCCTGCTGTGGGGCTGGGGCGCGCTCGACTTCGCCGGTGGCACCGTGGTCCACATCAACGCGGGCATCGCCGGCTTGGTTGGCTGCCTCGTGATCGGCCCGCGCCTTGGCTTCAAGTCGGAAGCAATGCCGCCGCACAGCCTGGTGATGACCATGATCGGTGCATCGTTGCTGTGGATCGGCTGGTTCGGCTTCAACGCCGGGTCCGCGCTGGAATCCAACGCTTTCGCCGCACTCGCCTTCATCAACACCTTCGTCGCCACCGCAGCAGCGGGCGTGGCCTGGGCCGTGATCGAACAGATCATCCACAAGAAGCCTTCGCTGCTTGGCGGCGCGACCGGTGTCGTGGCGGGCCTGGTGGCCATCACCCCGGCTGCGGGCTTTGCCCACCCGGGCACAGCGATCCTGCTCGGCGCGGTGGCTTCGGTGGTCTGCTTCTTCTTCGTCACCACGGTGAAGAGCAAGCTGAAGTACGATGATACGCTGGACGTGTTCGGCGTGCACTGTGTTGGCGGTATCGTCGGCGCAATCGGGACCGGCATCGTGGCCGACCCGGCGCTCGGCGGCCAGGGCTGGATCGATTACTCCGCTCCGGTGGCCGTCGCTGGTGCCTATGACATGGCCGGCCAGGTGATGACCCAGATCTGGGCCGTCGGCACCACCCTGGTATGGTCGGGCCTGGTCAGCTTCGTGCTGTTCATGGTGCTCAAGTACACCATCGGCCTGCGCCCCACCGCCGAAGTCGAAGCCGAAGGCCTCGACATCCGCGAACACGGGGAACGTGCCTACAACTATTGATCCGATTGGCGGGGTACCGGGTGGCTACGACGCCATCCGGGACCTCCGCCTCCAGACGTTCCTCCTGCGAACGCACACTGAAAGGGCCGGGGCTTCATGCTCCGGCCCCTTTTTTTGTCAGCAATAAGTGTATCATTTAAGCAACAAAAGCGGCGAAACCGCGTCTAATGTGCAGTTGCGATACGCGGAATCGCACGTTCGTTCGGAACGAAACCCTTTGCTAATGCTTCAAAAGCACGGACAGCGAGGATCAGCCGCGCCGTCGTGGACTGACAGTGCATCAAGCAGTTACGGTTGCCAGCAGCAAATGCTGCAACTAAAAGGGCAAGTGCGCAGGTTCAAAGGGGAATATAGCATGAGAAAGATTGCGCTGGGTATGGCCGTTGCCGTTTCGGCAATTGCTGCTCCGGCTCTGGCTAAGGATGGCCAGGCCTACATCGGTCTCGATTCCGGTGTTGTCGTCGACAACTCGGTCGACTTCCGTATCAACGGTCGCGATAACGCTGCCACCATCGATCAGAAGCTCGGTTGGGAACTTGGTGGCCTTATCGGCTACGACTTCGGCATGATCCGCACGGAAGCGGAAATGGCCTATCGCGAACAGCGTCCTGATTCGGTCAGCTCGCCGGTTGTTGGCGTGCCCCGTTTCACGACGGCACCGGTTGCTGGCACCTACAGCGCCACCAATGGTGAAATGCGCACCGTCACTGCGATGGCCAATGCCCTGCTCGACATCGGTGGTGAAGACGGCATCGGCTTCTCGATCGGTGCTGGCGCTGGCCATGCATGGGTCAGCGGCGAAAACACCGTGGCCGTCGGCCCGGGCTGGTTCGATGACAGCGATCACAACTGGGCGTGGCAGGGTCTTGCCCAGATGCGTGTTCCGATCACGGACCAGGCTGAAATCGGCCTGAAGTATCGTTACCTGAACACGATGCGGATGAACTACCGGGATACCGCAGGTCGCGCCAACTCGTTCGAGCTGGCTTCGCACTCGGCTATGATCAGCCTGATTGCGAACCTGGGTGCGTC
>JBARAF010000059.1:0-10888 GCA_049791695.1 Croceibacterium sp. | reverse complement strand
GCAAAAGCGGCCGGGCTTTCTTCCGGCTGTCGTTGCTGGAAGTATCGATATCCGGCGTAAGCGACCGCGCCCAGTGCGGCCATTTTCAGTAGTGCCATGTTGATCTCCTTGTTCCCCAGCTCAACGCGCGGACGCGAAGAAGGTTCAAAGCAGAACGAAGGGGGCGCCAATTGCCAGTTGCCTGCCCAAGCGCCAGCCCTTACTCCCTGCACCACATGAGCGACCGTAAGCCGATCCGCAAAGCCGTTTTCCCCGTTGCGGGACTGGGCACCCGTTTCCTTCCGGCAACCAAGGTGGTGCCCAAGGAATTGCTCCCGATCGTGGACCGGCCGCTGATCCAGTATGCGGTGGACGAAGCGCGCGAGGCCGGGATCGAGGAGATGATCTTCATCACCGGGCGCGGCAAGACGGCTCTGGTCGAAAACTTCGACATCGCCTTCGAACTCGAACAGACCATGCGCGAACGCGGCAAGGACCTGTCGGTGCTGGATGGGACCCGCTTCACCCCCGGCAACCTGATCACCGTGCGCCAGCAGGTGCCGATGGGCCTTGGCCATGCCATCTGGTGCGCCCGCGCGGTGGTGGGGAATGAACCCTTTGCCATCCTGCTGCCGGACGAGCTGATGATTGGCCAGCCGGGCTGCCTCAAGCAAATGGTCGATGCCTACAACGAAGTGGGTGGCAACCTGATTTCGGTGCTGGAAGTGCCGGAGGATGAAGTGTCCAGTTATGGCGTGATCACCCCGGGCGTGGCCAAGGGTGCGCTGACGGAAGTGCTGGGCCTGGTCGAAAAGCCGAAGCGTGAAGACGCCCCGTCGAACAAGATCGTCTCCGGCCGCTATATCCTCCAGCCGGAAGTGATGCGCACCCTGGAAAACCAGGGCAAGGGTGCGGGCGGGGAAATCCAGCTGACTGACGCGATGGCGCGGATGATCGGCACCCAGCCGTTCAATGCGGTAACTTTCGCCGGCCGCCGGTTCGATTGCGGCAGCAAGGTCGGCTTCGTTGAAGCAACCCTCGCCCTGGCGCTGGAACGCGACGACATGGGTGCGGAAGTACGTAAGATCGCGCAGCGGCTGCTCGCGCAGTAAGCTCCGGCTCCGCTACGGGGGCCAAGCTTACGCTTCACGCTGGCATTGGCCAGCAGCACATACGAAAAAGGGGCGCTTCAGCGCCCCTTTGTTTGTGTGGCCGAAGCCGAAATTGCCGGGTGGCTTATTCCGGGCCGCCCTTGCCACCGTTCGGGTTGGTGGCGATCTGCGCGGCAGCCATCATGTAGGGGGTCGGATCGACCGCTTCACCCGACACGCGCACTTCATAGTGTAGGTGCGGACCGGTGGAACGGCCGGTGGAACCGACATAACCGATCAGCTGGCCCTTCACCACGCGCTCACCCGCCGCAACGGCATAGCCGGACAGGTGGGCGTAACGGGTTTCCAGGTCACCGCCATGTTCGATCTGGATGTAGTTGCCATAGCTGCTGAAGCGTTCGGCCTTGGCCACAAAACCGTCGGCAGTGGCATAAACCGGGGTGCCGGTCGGGCTGCCCAGGTCGATCCCCTTGTGCGAGCGACGGCCGCCGAGCACGGGATGAACGCGCATTCCGTAATCGCTGGTCAGGGCAGCGCCCTGGAGCGGCATCATGGAAGGAACGGAGACCTTGGCGCGGGGGGTAAATTGGCCGGTTCCGGAAGCGGGGGAACTTTCGATGTCCCTCCAGCTGGCGAACAGTTCGGTAAATTCGGCATCGCCGCCGCCCTGGTTCGCTTCGGCCTTAACGGCCCCGGCAATCTGAGCGGCAGTGGCGGTTTCGTTCGCCAGTGCGGGGGCGGCGGTCATGCTGGCAAGCAGGCTGACAGCCCCAAGAATGGTCTTGAAAATCATGCGACCTTGTTACCCATCCTTCTCGCCATCGCCGGGGCGATGGTGGATTTCGTGGCAGACCCTTTTTGGATCCGTTCGTAATTCCAAGAAGGTGGAACCCCCCGCCGTCTCGGTAGTTGGGTGTTATGTCGGCAAGCGTTAATCACGCAACAGCGGTGTACCAATCCCGCGACAAACCGGCTGCAAGACGCGCTGAGTCGTTGAACGGTGGCTTAATGGCCCCGTGGAAGTGGCGCGCAACCAAGGTTTTCCAATGTGATTCTGGCTCAACCGCGTGGTTTTCGCACCATGCGGCGAAATGCGTTGCACCGAACCGGACATGGCGGATTTCGTCGTCAAGGATTCGTTGCAGGATGCGGGCGCCACCGGCGTCCCCGGCGGACTGGACCCGTTCCAGCGTTGCCGGGGTGGCATCCAGCGCCCGCGCTTCCAGCACCATCGGCACCAGCGCCAGCCGCGCGGCGACATCGTGGCGGGTGGCCAGGGCCGCGTCCCACAGGCCGTTGTGCGCTGGCAGGCAGGTGTACTGCGCGCCCATGCTGCGAAGCTTCCGTTCGGCGAGGGCGAAATGCATCGCCTCGTCCGCTGCGACGGCCAGGAAATCGTCGACGAACTGCCGCCCCATCTCCGCGCCGAAGCGTCCGGCGATGTCCAGCGCGAGGTCAATGGCGACGAATTCGATGTGGGCGATCGAATGCCACAAGGCGATCCGGTTGCGATCCGACCCGCCGCGCCCGCGCTTGGGCATGCGGCCCGGCGGCAGCAGTTCGAGCGTTGCGGGCCAGGCTGGCTGATCCGGCATCCGGACGTCAAATGCAAAGGCCAGCTTGCCCAGCCGCCACTGGCGCACCAATGAGCGGGTGGCCATCACCTTGGCCTGCGGATGCGGCGTGAGCAGGGCCTGGCGGATGACCCCGGCGAGCGACGTCACAGGGCCTTCGCTGCTTCCAGCACCTCGGCTGCGTGGTCTTTCACTTTCACCTTCGCCCACACCCGGGCGATCCTGCCCTGTGCGTCGACCAGCAGCGTAGTGCGTTCCATGCCCATGTAGGTGCGGCCGTACATCGACTTTTCCTTCCACACGCCCAGCGCATCGGACAGCCCGCCTTCCTCCGCATCGGAGGCGAGCGGAGCAGTCAGGCCGTGCTTTTCGGCGAATTTGAGGTGCTTCTTCGGCGGGTCCTTGCTGATCCCCAGCACCGCTACCCCGGCCGCTTCGAACTGCGGCAACAGTGCGGAAAAGTCCTTGTTTTCCGTGGTGCAGCCGGGGGTATCGTCCTTCGGATAGAAGAACAACACCAGCTTGCGCCCGGCAAAATCCGCCGGCCGCACGGTGCCGCCATCGGGGGTGGTCAGGGCCACGTCGGGCAGGGTGTCGCCGATTTCAACCATCACGCAATCTCCAGATTTTCGCCGAATGCCTCTGCCCAGCATTGCGCCACCCCGCGGCGCGCGGCCAGCAGGGCCTGCAACAGCGCCGGATAATCCGCCTGCCCGCACGCCTGGGCCAGCACTTGCTGCACGCCCAGGTGCGGCTCCGCGCCATCAGGGGCGAGCAGGCGGGCGGCCACCAGCAGGCGGCCCATCAGCCGGTAGTGCTCGATGAACTGCGGCGGCAACAGCCCCTGCGCGGTCAGTGCCGCGATCGCATCGGCAAGGGCCGGGTGGAAAGCGGTACATTCACGCAATTGCAGGTAGTGGATGATGAATTCGCAATCGACCAATCCGCCCCGCAGCAGCTTGGCATCCAAAGCCCCGGACGGGTGTTTGTGCGTGGCCATGTCGCCGCGCATCTTCAGCACGTCGGCCTTCAGGCTGGCAGGATCACGCGGGCGGTGCAGCACTTTTGCCAGCACCGCATCCAGCCGCGCGCGGGCCGGGGCCGGGCCGTACAACACGCGGGCGCGGCACAGGGCCATGTGTTCCCAGGTCCAGGCTTCTTCCAGTTGGTACCGTTCGAAGCTGTCCAGGCTGACCGCGATCGGCCCTTGCGCGCCCATCGGCCGCAGCCGGGTGTCCACTTCATACAGCGCGCCATCTGCAGTCGGCACGCTCAGCGCCACGGTCACCCGCTGGGCCAGGCGGTTGAAATAGAGCGTTTCGCCCAGTGGCCTGCGTCCGTCGCTTTCGCCTGTGGCGCCGCCGGTGAACAGATAGACCAGATCGAGGTCGGAGGCATGGGTCAGCGATCCGCCGCCCAGCCGGCCAAGGCCCAGCACCAGCAGGTCGTCGCCCGCCATCCGCCCGTGCGCCTGGGCGAATTCGGCGGCCGCGGCATCGGCGGCGGTTTGCAGCGCGGCTTCGGCGATGCGGCTGAGCCCGGCGGCCACTTCCAGCGGATCGTGCTGCCCTTCGATCAGTTGTACGCCCAGTGCGAAGCGTTCTTCGCCCACGATCTGGCGGATCCGGACGAGGCGGCGTTCGTAATCGTCGTCGGCCTCGCAATTGTTCATCCGTCCAGCCAGTTCCGCCACTGTGCCGCGCCGGTCCAGCGCGCTGCGATCGATCAGCGCGTCTAGCAGGTCGGGCCGCCGGGCCAGTTCGTCGGCCAGTGGGCGGGCAAGCGTGAGGATATGCAGCACCTGTTCCAGCAGGCCGGGACGCTGTTCGAACAGGCGAAACAGGTTCACGGCGGTGGAAACCTTCTCCAGAAGGGTTTCCCAGCGGTTGATGGCATGAGCCGGGTCCGGTGCGCAGGCCAGCGCCGCCAACAATTGCGGGCAAATCGCATCAAACGCGGCGCGGGCCTCCGCACTGCGCAGCGCGCGCACGGTTTCACGCCAGTGTTCGGCCCGGTCCAGCAGGCCTTGCTCAACTTGCACCGCAACCGGTGCTGCCTCGGCCTCTCCCTGCCCCAGCAGCGTGCCGTACCGTTCTGCCACTGCCCCGGTGAGCTGGCGCAGTTCTTCCAACAGAGCAGTGCCATCAGGCAGGCCGTCCAGCCGGGCGACATTGTCGATCAGGGCAGGATCGTCGGGCAGGGAATGGGTCTGCCGGTCATTGACCATCTGCAGCCGGTGTTCGACCACCCGCAGCCGGTCATAGGCGTCACCCAGCAACAGCGCATCCTCGGCGCTGATGATCTGTTCCGCCGCCAGCGCATCCAGTGCCGCGCGGGTGCCACGCAGGCGCAGGCTGGGCAGGCGGCCGCCGTAGATCAGTTGATGCGTCTGGGCGAAGAATTCGATTTCCCGGATCCCGCCGCGCCCGCGCTTCAGGTCAAAGCCGGGGCCGGGCACCAGCGGCCCGCGATAGGCTTCGCGGATGCGCATGGTCAGGCGGCGGATTTCCTCGATCGCCGTGAAATCGAGGCTGCGCCGCCAGACGAACGGGCGGATTGCGGCGAGGAAACCTTCGCCTGCCGCAATATCACCGGACGAAGCGCGGGCGCGGATATAGGCCGCCCGTTCCCAGGCCAGTGCGCTCGATTCGTAATGGCTGAGCGCGGCATTGGCGGAAATGGCCAGTGGGCTGACTTCCGATGCGGGGCGGAGGCGCAGGTCGACGCGGAAGACATATCCTTCCGCCGTCTGCGCGCTCATCAGGTCCATGATCGATCGGGCATAGCGTTGCGCCGCTTCACCCGGATCGTCGCGTTCGCGCCGGGGCAGGGTGATGGGGTCGAACAGCAGGATCGGATCAATGTCGGAACTGTAATTCAGCTCGCCCGCGCCATGCTTGCCGAGGGCAATGGCGAAGAATCCCTGCGGCGCTTCATCCGGCACCCGGCGGCGAATCGATTCTTCAATCGACAGGTGCAGGCTGCGGTCGGCCAGCGCGCTCAGCTCGGCCATCACCCGCGTCAGGTCGAATTGCCCGGCCAGGTCGCCAATGGCCAGCGCCAGCGCCGTGCCCAGCTTTTCGCGGCGCAGGGCCACGCCGACGTCCGGATCAGGATCGGCCCGCGCCAGCGCCAGCGCGGCCTCGCCATCGCCGGCTGCCAGCAGTGCGGCTATGTCGGGCCGGCGGTCCAGCGCCAGCGAAAGGAACGGGGAATGCGCCTGCGCGCGTTCGATCGCTTGCTGCCAGTCGCCTTGCATCGCCATTCCCTGCCCCGGCCACGGCCTGCGGGCAAGCCATTGCTTGCGGCGCGGGCGGGGCTTTGCCACAGGTGCCGGACGTTTCATGCGCGCCGTAACTGGCGGAAGGGTTGCTGCAATGACTGTACGAATGCCGGCGGAATTTGCCCCGCAGGACTGGATCTGGATCGCTTTCCCGCACGATGCGTCGCTGTGGGTGGAAGATCTGGCCCCGGCGCAGGAACAGATGGCGGGCTTTGCCAATGCGGTGGCCGAAACCGGGCAACAGGTGCGGCTGGTGGTGCGCGATGCGGCCAACGAAATGCGCGCGCGAGACCTGGTTAGTGCCAATGTGGTGTGTGAACGCCATGCCTATGGTGACATATGGGTTCGTGACAGTGGGCCGCTGGTGCTGCTGGATGGGCAGGGCGGGCGCATTGCCCGGCGGTTCGGCTTCAACGGCTGGGGCGGCAAATACTTGCTGGATGGCGATCAGGAAGTGGGCGAATCCATGGCCCGCACCGCCGGGCTGCCGGTGGATCACATGGACTGGGTGCTGGAAGGCGGCGCAATCGACACGGATGGCACAGGCCTGGTGGTGACCACGCGGCAGTGCCTGCTGCACCCCAACCGCAACCCATCGCTGACCCAGGCGGATATCGAAGCGCGGCTGCGCAGCGACCTTGGCTTTGACCGGGTGCTGTGGCTGGGTGATGGCCTGGAAGGCGACCATACCGATGGCCACGTGGATAACCTGGCCCGCTTCATCGCCCCAGGTACCCTGGCAATTCCGCTGGCCAGCGGCCCGGATGATCCCAACGCCGCCGTCTATGCCGATGCCCGCGCGCGGGCGCTGGATTTCGGGCTGGCGGTGCGCGACATCCCGTCACCCGGGCGGCTGGACATGGGTGGGGAAGTGATCCCGGCCAGTTACATGAACTTCACGGTGTGCAACGACGTGGTGGTGGTGCCGACATATGGTTCGGTCCATGATGGCGATGCGTTGGCCGCCGTGGCGGACCTGTTCCCCACCCGCGCGGTGGTCGGCGTGCCGAGCGATGCGGTGTTGACCGGCGGGGGCAGCTTTCACTGTTCCAGCCAGCACGTGCCGTCACTGTAAGGGCCAGTTCCCCTCCCGATGGCGGGAGGGGGGCATTTTAACCCTTCGTTAGTATTTCGGGCAGAAAGTGCGGCCATGACCAAGGCCGTTACCTTCGCCCGCCAGATCGCCGTTAACCCGGCAGAATGCGCGCGCGTGCTGGTGGTGGTGACCTGCGCCGCTGCGCTGATCCTGGCGGAACGCGCGCTGCCGCTGCTTTAAGCGGTTAACGCCTGCTGCCCGCCCGGGCCTGCGCCTCCACATATTGTCGCAAGGCTTCCACCTGTTCGCCGGTGAGATCCGCATATTGCGGCATCCCGCGGCTGGTCAGCGCGCCCTGATGCAGCACTTGCAGGAACGCCTCCTGCGAATGGTGCATCGGCGATGCGCGCAAGTCCGGGGCAGAGCCGGGCGAAATTGCGCCAACCCCGTGGCAGCCCATGCAGCCGCCCCACAACATCCCGCCCAGCGCCACCTTGGCCGGATCGAGCTTCATGGTCGGATCGACCAGCGGCTGTTCCGGCCCGGCCACTGCCGGTTTGGGGATGCTGCCCGTGCCGTCCAGCGCGAAAGTCACCAGCCGGGCAGGCTGGGTGCGGTAATTGTAGCCGTGGGCAGACAGGCCATCGAGAGCGAACTGCGATCCCAGCGGCGGGCCCACCACCAGGCTGACATATTGCCGCCCCTCGTGCCGGTATGAAATTGGCGTGCCGCCCGCCGCGCTTTGCACCGGGTACCGCCACAGCAATTTGCCATTGCGCGCATCATAGGCGACCAGGAAGCCGTCCACCTGCCCCTGGAACACCAGCCCGCCCGCCGTGGTCAGGGTGCCGCCATTCCATGGGGGCGGGGTTTTGACTTCCCATGCCTTCACCTTGCGCACCGGATCCCACGCGATCAGCGTGGCTACACTGGTGGACGGGAAGCCGCTGGCATAGAGTTCACTGACCCCGTTGTTCAGCGCGCCCGGGATCGGCTGCCAGGTGGCGGGATCAACGCCTTTGTCGTTCATCCGCATGCCGCTTTCGATGGCGGGGATATAGACCAGGCCCGTGCCGGGGTTGAACGACATTGGCGGCCAGTTGTGCAGCCCCAGGTTGCCGGGCCACACTTCCGAACTGGCCCCGGCCTGATAGCGCATGCCGGGGTTTTCGACCGGGCGACCGGTGTTCAGGTCAATCCGGTCCGCCCAGGTCACCTTGCCCAGCTTGTCAGCGGAAATCAGCCGCCCGCTTTCCCGGTCGATTACATAGAAGAACCCGTTCTTGGGCGCGTGCAGCAATACTTTGCGGTCCTTGCCCCCGATGGCCAGCGTCGCCAGCTCGATGTCCATGGTGGAATTGTAATCCCACGCTTCGTCCGGGTTTTCCTGGTAATGCCACAGGTACTTGCCGGTTTTCGCGTCGAGCGCGACGATGGAGGCGAGGAACAGGTTGTCGCCGCCACCGGGATTGCGGATCTTCGGGTTCCACGGCGATCCGTTGCCGGTGCCGAGGTAGATGCGATCCAGCTCCGCGTCATAAGTGATGGCGTTCCACACCGTGCCGCCGCCGCCGTGTTTCCACCATTCGCCGGACCAGGTCTTCGCCGCCATGGCCTGAGCCTCGTCCTCGAAGCCTTTCGCCGGATCTCCCGGTACGGTGTAGAACCGCCACAGCTGCTTGCCGGTGGCGGCGTCGTAAGCGGTCACATATCCGCGCACGGCCGAAAAATCCGCGCCGCCGTGGCCTACGATCACCTTGCCATCGAACACCCGCGGTGCGCCGGTGATATACCGGCCATCGTCGCGGCCTTGGGTCGTCTGCACGGCCCAGGCCTGCTGCCCGGTCTTCGCATCAATGGCGAACAATTGCCCGTCCTGCGCGCCGACGAAGATCTTGCCATTATCGTAAGCGAGGCCGCGCGGCCCCCAGGCGAAGCGGGCCTTGGTGCCGGTGTAATCGACCTTCGGTTCAAACCGCCAAAGCCGCTTGCCGCTCTCGACCTCGAACGCCTGCACGATGCTGGGGCCGCCCACGACATAAAGTACGCCGTCGACCTCGATCGGTTCGGAATTGGCGCGCGGGACTTCCAGATCAATCGCGGCGACGGGCCTTAGCCGGGCAACCGTTTCAGCGGTGATTTCGTCAGCCGGGCTGAAATGGGTTTCCGCAGTGGAGCCGCCATAAACCGGCCAGTCGTCACCGTCCGTCGCACTTTGCCCGCAGGCCGAAAGCGCCAGCAGCAGTGCGGCGGCAAAGCCCGTTCTGATCCGCATTCCCGAACTCTCCCCATGCGCTGCCGCCTTGTAGCGGTCTGGCTCTGGCGAAGGTGGTAGCGCACAATTGCGCCACTGGCAGCGGGAAAGCGTAACCCCGCCACCACCGCGTTTGAACGGTCAGCGCAGGTCGGGCGGGGTTGCTTCGGTTTTCAGCAGGGCGATCGCGTCCGCCAGAGTCATCACCTTCTGGTGTTCCGCGCCCAGGGTACGGACTGCCACGGTGCCTTCTTCCGCCTCGCGCTTGCCGACGACCAGCAGGTGCGGGACCTTCTGCAACGAGTGCTCGCGCACCTTGTAATTGATCTTCTCGTTGCGAAGGTCAGTCTCGGTGCGGATCCCGGCGGCCTTCAATTGCTGCGCAACATCGGCGGCATAGGCATCGGCATCTGACACGATCGTCGCCACCACGGCCTGCACCGGGGCCAGCCATGCGGGCAGGCGGCCGGCAAAGTGTTCGATCAGGATGCCGATGAAACGTTCGTAACTGCCAAAGATCGCGCGGTGTAGCATGACCGGGCGGTGCTTTTCGCCATCCTCGCCGATGTAGTGCGCGTCCAGCCGGTCCGGCAGCACGCGGTCGGACTGGATCGTGCCGACCTGCCAGGTGCGGCCGATCGCATCGGTCAGGTGCCATTCCAGCTTGGGCGCATAGAACGCGCCTTCGCCGGGGAGTTCTTCCCAGCCATATTCCTCGGTCGCCAGCCCTGCACGGGCCACGGCATCGCGCAGTTCGGCTTCGGCCTGATCCCACATTTCTTCGGTGCCGAAGCGCTTTTCGGGGCGCAGCGCCAGCTTGATCGAATAAGTGAAGCCGAAGTGCTTGTAGATCCGGTCGGCCAGAGCGCAGAAATCCTGCACTTCAGCCACGATCTGGTCTTCGCGGCAGAAGATGTGCGCATCGTCTTGGGTGAACTGGCGCACGCGCATCAGACCGTGCAGCGCGCCGTGCGGTTCGTTGCGGTGGCAGCAGCCGTTTTCGTAAATGCGCAGCGGCAGGTCGCGGTACGACTTGATCCCCTGGCGGAAGATCAGCACGTGCGCCGGGCAATTCATCGGCTTCAGGGCCATCCAGTCCGCATCGTTCGACACAATCGGGCCTTCGTCATCCACATTGGGCACTTCGTCAGGGATGACGAACATGTTTTCGCGGTACTTGCCCCAGTGGCCGGATTGTTCCCACTGGCGGGCGTCCATCACCTGTGGGGTCTTCACTTCCTTGTAGCCCGCACCGTCGATCGCGCGGCGCATATAGGCTTCCAGCTCGCGCCAGATCAGGTAGCCCTTGGGGTGCCAGAATACCGAACCATGGGCTTCGGCCTGGAGGTGGAACAGGTCCATTTCCCCGCCCAGCCGGCGGTGGTCGCGCTTGGCGGCTTCTTCCAGCCGGGTCAGGTGCGCGTCGAGCTGCTTCTTGGTCAGCCAGCCGGTGCCATAGATGCGGGTCAGCTGCGCATTCTTCTGGTCGCCGCGCCAGTAAGCGCCCGCCACGCGCATCAGTTTGAAGGCCTGCGGATCGAGCTTGCCGGTGCTGGGCAAGTGCGGACCGCGGCACATATCCAGCCACGATCCGTCAGAGTCTTTGGCTTCGCTCCTGTAGACGGTCAGCTCCTCGCCTTCGGGCAGTTC
>JBARAF010000058.1:0-7579 GCA_049791695.1 Croceibacterium sp. | reverse complement strand
GCCCTGCGCCCCGCTGCCCAACTGGGCAGTGACGGCGGTGATGCCGTGCCATCCCCGCTGCGGCGGATCGGCCTGCCGCTGGCGGCGGCCTTGCTGGCACTGGTCGTGGCCTTTGTTGCCGGGCGCTTGCTGGCCGGGCCTTCAGCTCCGCCCGCGAATGCGTTCTGGCAACCGTTCCTGGATTCCGAACGGCCGGTGATGGTCGTGGTCGGCGATTACTACATGTTCGGCGAAATCAACAATTTCCACCCCGATCAGAGCCGCCTGATCCGCGATTTTCGGATCGATTCTCCCACCGACCTCGCCCGCGCCCAGGATGAGGAGCCGGAACGGTATGAGCGGGCGGAAGATGTAGGGCTGACCTACCTGCCGCTGTCCAGTGCCTATGCCTTGCGCGAAGTGATGCCGGTACTGGCACAGCACGGCCGCCGGGTGGGCCTGATGGCGGCGTCGGAACTGACCAGCGAAACCGCGCGCGATTACAACATCGTTTACGTCGGGCTGGTCAGCGGGATGGGCTTGCTGGAAGACGTCACCTTCGGCGGCAGCAGCATCAAGGTTGGCGAAACCTACGACGAATTCACCGACACCGTGGCGCGGCAACGTTACGCCAGCGAAGAAGCGCGGCGGCTGGCGAGCCCGGTATATTACCGCGACTATGCCTACTTCGCCCGTTTCCGCGAACCGGGCGGGGCACTTGTCGCGGTGATCGCCGGCAACCGCGACACCGCCTTGCGCGGCGTTTCGCCGATCCTCGCCGGGGGCGAACTGCCGGATGAGGTGGCGGACCTGGCCGAAGATGGTGGCGACCTGGAAGGCTTGTTCCAGGTGACCGGGCAGCAGGGGGCCGACTTGTCGGAGCGCCTGCTGGCCGTCCGCGCTCGAAAGCAGGCGCACTAAACAGGCGCTTTGGGCAAGCGCGTTAGCTTGCCATTCACTACGGCAATCCTACATTGGCCGGACCTATCGAGGACCCTTGGTGAATGAGCGAGAATCGCGAGCCTGAAAACGGCGGCAACCCGTGGATGAAAAGCCTGCTGATCTGGGGCGGCATCTTCCTCGCCCTGCTGCTGGTAGTGACCATGTTCTCCGGTCCGCAGGCCGGGGCAGGCAGTGCCATGGCCTATTCCGAATTCCGCAACCGCGTGGCCGAAGGCAGCGTGGATGAAGTGCAGATCGCGGCGGACCAGATCAGCGGCAAGCTGAAGAATGGCGCCCCGTTCACCACCGTCCCCGTCCCCAATGACACCGGCCTGACCGCGCTCATGGACAAGCACGGCGTGAAATACGCCGGGACCGCGCCGGAAAAGGGCAATGTCCTGCTGTACCTGCTGGTCCAGTCGCTGCCGTTCCTGCTGATCCTGGGCGTGGCGTTCTTCGCCTTGCGCCAGGTGCAGAAGGGCGGCGGTTCGGGCGCGATGGGCTTTGGCAAATCCAAAGCCAAGCTGCTGACCGAAAAGCAGGGCCGCGTAACCTTTGACGATGTCGCCGGCATTGATGAAGCGCGCGAAGAACTGGAAGAAATCGTCGAATTCCTGCGCGATCCGCAGCGGTTTTCCAAGCTTGGCGGGCAGATCCCCAAGGGCGCGCTGCTGGTCGGCAGCCCCGGCACCGGCAAGACGCTGCTGGCCCGCGCCATCGCGGGTGAAGCGCGGGTGCCGTTTTTCACCATTTCCGGTTCGGACTTCGTCGAAATGTTCGTCGGCGTCGGTGCCAGCCGCGTGCGCGACATGTTTGAACAGGCGAAGAAGAATGCCCCGTGCATCGTCTTCATCGACGAAATCGACGCGGTTGGCCGCCACCGTGGCCACGGCCTCGGCAATTCCAACGATGAACGCGAACAGACGTTGAACCAGCTGCTGGTGGAGATGGATGGCTTCGAAGCGAACGAAGGCATCATCATCATCGCCGCCACCAACCGCCCTGACGTGCTGGATCCGGCGCTGCTGCGCCCGGGCCGGTTCGACCGCCAGGTGGTGGTGCCGATCCCCGACATCGAAGGGCGCGAAAAAATCCTCGCCGTGCACATGAAGAAGGTGCCGCTGGCCGACAACGTCAACCCGCGCACCATCGCGCGCGGTACGCCTGGCTTCTCCGGCGCGGACCTGGCCAACCTGGTCAACGAAGCCGCCCTGCTGGCTGCCCGCCGCAACAAGCGGCTGGTGGCGATGCAGGAATTCGAAGACGCCAAGGACAAGGTCATGATGGGCGCCGAACGGCGCAGCATGGTGATGACCGACGACGAAAAGAAGATGACCGCCTATCACGAGGCAGGCCACGCGATTGTCGCCGTGCATGAACCGGCCAGCGACCCGATCCACAAGGCCACCATCATCCCGCGCGGCCGCGCGCTGGGCATGGTGATGCGCCTGCCGGAACGCGACAGCTATTCCTACCACCGGGACAAGATGCATGCGAACCTGTCGGTCAGCATGGGTGGCCGCGTGGCGGAAGAAATCATCTTCGGCCATGACAAGGTCAGTTCCGGTGCCTCGTCGGACATCCAGTATGCCACCGGCCTGGCCCGCAACATGGTCACCAAATGGGGCATGTCGGACAAGCTGGGGCCGCTGCAGTACGAAGAAACGCAGGAAGGTTATCTCGGCTACGGCGGTTCGCAGCGGACGATGAATTCGGCCGACACCAACAAGCTGATCGATGCCGAAATCCGCGAACTGGTGGAAGGCGCGCACAAGCGGGCGACCGACCTGCTGACCGAGCACAAGGAACAGTTGCACCTGCTGGCCCAGGCGCTGCTGGAATATGAAACGCTGAATGGCGAGGAAATTACCCAGCTGCTCGACCAGGGCAAGATCGACCGCCCCGATCGCCCGGCTCCGGTAACGGTGCGTCCGGTCGGCGGTTCGGCCATTCCCAAGGCCGGCAAACGTTACGGCGGCGACACGGCCCCGCAGGGCGCCTGACGAATCAGCAGGTGGGCAGCGTCTTGCTGCCCACCTGCCGTTCAAACCCGATCTTGTACAAAGCCAGCGCCGCCGTATCGCTGCGGATCGATTTTTCCCTGCGCTGGGCGCGCGGTCGGGAGCCTGTTCAGTATCGACTGATCTTCCGCTCGATCACGGTCCAGGCATTGGCGAATTCATGAACCGGGCACTTCCGGCCTAGAAGGCCCCAACCAGCAACAGCAGGTTCAGGAACAGCACCAGGATCAGGAAGATCATGCCGCACAGCGCAAAGGTGCGCCACAAGGCGGAAAACCAGGAAAGTTGGTACGTACCGCGCATCTGACGATAAATGTGGATCGGCGGGATTACCACCGCGACCATGCTCAGCCTATTCCCGCTCACTCCCGCTTCCCACAGCAGGGTAAGCACGACGAACAGCAAGGTCACGAAAGCCAGCGAATAGGTGACGAACACCGCATGGTCGTACATCCCGAACCGGCGCTTCCAGGCAAACAGCAGGGCCATGAAGGGCAGGGACAACGGGATCAGCAGCCACGAGAATTTGTAGGAATTGGCCTGCAATTTATACAACATCAGGCTGGGGTTCTTGCGCCACTTTTCGGCCAGATGGTCGATGAATGGCGAGCCTGTGTGAATGTTGGTAAAATTGCCGTTCTCTTGCTGCAACACCGGCATGGCATCTTCGATCGCGCCGATCTGGCCATCAAGAAGTCGGATATCGTTCTGCAGTTCTGCCCGCTCTGCATCACCCGGTGGCAATTTTGCCAGTTCTGCCACAGTTGCGGCGCGGGCTTCCTTCAGCTGGTCCGTGGCATTGGCAAGCCCCGCGGCGGCCTGCGACTTGCTGTCGAATTCCACCGGCGGCGAAATGCCGGCCGCCTGCAGCACCGCAAACATCAGGAATATGCTGAACAGAAACAGCGCCATTGGCCCGACATACCGGGCGCGTTTCCCATCAATGTAATCGCGCGACAATTGCCCCGGCTTCCACGCCAGCAAAGGCAGGGTCCGCCAGGTCTTGCCTTCAAAATGCAGCACCCCGTGCAGCAGGTCATGCAGGAAGGCGCCGATGGTGCGGTGCAGGTGCGCTTGCTGGCCACACTGGTGGCAGTAAGGGCCAGCCAGGGGGGCTCGGCAATTCAGGCAAGCCGTTTCCTGGCTGTGCCCGCTGTCAGCTGCCCCATCCTGCGACTCAATTGCACGCGCGGTCAGCGCCCCTTCAGCCAGGGTACCAATGCCCTCGACGAAATCGTTCATGCCCCCACCATGCAGGCAATCATAGCCTGGCGGCCCACGGGGGAAAGCCCTATTGCGCCAGCTTGCGCTCGATCGCGGTCCACAGCTGGCCAAAGGCGCGGGCGGCGGGCGAAGTGGGGGCGAAGGCGCCGAGCGGCTGGCGGCGCACCGCACATTGTTCCACGGCGCTGGCCAAGGGAATCATCGGCCAGTCCGGATGTTCCTCCCGTGCGGCGCGGTGCAGGGCGCGGCGGCCGTCGATCATCGACAGCACCGGGAGGATGGGCGGATGATCCTTGGCGTGGCGGCGGATTTCCTCGGTCACCAGTTCGAAAGCGCGGGAGGACAGCGGACTGGGCGGGATGGGCACGATCACACAATCCGCCGCCCGCATCACCTGGGCGCTTAATTCATTGAGCACGGGCGGGCAGTCGAGCACGATGCGTTCGTACCGGCGGGTCAGTTCTTCGGCCAGTTTCGCCAGGCGGCGCTTCTTGCCCAGCCGCGCCAGCAGCGAATCAAGATCACGCAGGGTTTCATCGGCCGGCAGCACGTCCAGCTTGGGGTAACCGCTTTTGCGGATCAGCGAGTCCGGATCGGCGTCCCTGGAAAACACGCTCTCGGCGGCATGGCGCGGCTTCGGGTCGATACCATAGAGAAACCCTGCGCCGCCTGCGGCATCCAGATCCCAAAGCAGGGTGCGGCGGCAGGAAACGACTGCCGAACACCAGGCAAGATTGGCCGCAATGGTGGTCTTACCGACCCCGCCTTTGACGCTGTAAACTGCAATGACTGCCACGCGCGCACCTTATGCCCACCATTGCCAGGATGGTGCTGTGGATCGGGCGTTCAAGGCAAGGCTGGCCGCCCCGTGGTCACAAATCGAACTTATGCCAGATAGCACAAGGGCCGCACCTTGCGGTACGGCCCTTGCATGAATTTATGTCGATCAGGCGGCCGATCAGCCGTCGTAATCGCCGCCCATCGAACTGGAGCGGGCAGGTGCCGCGGCCGACAGGCGCATCGCTTCTGCCGACTGGCTGAGCGAGCCGATTTCGTCCGCTTCGTCCTCTTCATCCGGCAGCACGCGCTGCAGGGTCTGGACCAGGCTTTCGTGCAGGATCTTCGGGCGCACGGTTTCGTCCGCGATTTCGCGCAGGGCGACAACCGGGTTCTTGTCGCGGTCGCGATCGACGGTCAGTTCCGCACCGCCGGAAATCTCACGGGCGCGCTGGGCGGCCAGGAGGACCAGATCGAAGCGATTGGGGATCTTGTCGACGCAATCTTCGACAGTAACGCGCGCCATGGGCACTCCAAATGCAGGGAGTTCAGGAAAGGAGCGCAGTTAGGGCGCGACGCGGCGAGAGTCAAGGTTTCCACAGGGGCGCAGCCTGCTACACTGGCGCGATGAACGCACCGCAAGCCACCGCGCCCGGCGCGTTTCGCGATCCGCCGCCCTTTGCGCTGGAGACGGCGGGCCATGCGCTGGCTTTCTATCCGGGCGGAGCGGACAGGCTTCAGGCATTGCTGGACCTGATCGACGGGGCCCGACAAAGCTTGCGCCTCGCCTTCTACATCTATGCGCCGGACAGCACCGGAGAGCGGGTGCGGGATGCGCTGGTGGCCGCTGCCCGTCGCGGGGTGGCCGTTACCCTGGTGCTGGATGACTTCGGAGCCACCGCCGATGCGGAATTCTTCGCCCCGTTGACCGATGCGGGCGGGCGATTCTGTTGTTTCCAGCCGCACTGGAACACCCGTTACCTGATCCGCAACCACCAGAAACTGGCCATTGCCGATGAGGCGCTGGCCATGCTCGGCGGGTTCAATATCGAAGACAGCTATTTCGCCACGCCACAGGATAACGGCTGGACGGACCTGGGCTTCACCATTGCCGGGCCAGTGGTGGCGCAACTGGTGGCATGGTTCGACGTGCTGGATCGGTGGGCCACCAATCCCCATGCGCGATTGCGGTCCATCCGGCGGCTGGTGCGCGACTGGCGGGTGGGCGATGGGCCGGTGCAGCTGTTGCTGGGCGGTCCGACCGCCGGCCCGCGGAGCGGCCTGTCCAGCTGGACCCAGGCGATCAGCCACGCATTGAAGCATGGCCAACGGCTGGACATGGTGATGGCCTATTTCACGCCCCCGCCGCATCTGCAGCGCCGGATCGAGAAGATTGCCGGACATGGATCGGCGCGGCTGGTGATGGCAGCAAAATCCGACAATGCCGCCACCATCGGCGCCTCCCGCGCGCTTTACACCAAGCTGTTGGAAGCCGGGACCGAGCTGTGGGAATACGAGGCCAGCCGCCTGCATACCAAGCTGATCGTGCTGGATGACACGGTGTGGATTGGCAGTGCCAATTTCGACATGCGCAGCCTCTATATCAACCTGGAAGTTATGCTGTGCATCCATGATGCCGGGCTGGCGCAGGCGGCGCGGGGGCTGATCGATGCCTATCAGCCGGGGTCACGCCGGATCACCCTGGCGGACCATCGGCGGCAGGCGACCTGGTGGAACCGGTTGCGCTGGCGGGCCAGCTGGTTCCTGGTCTCGGTCATTGATTACAGCGTCAGCCGGCGGCTGAACCTGGGGCTGGGAGCGGGATACGTCCGGTGAGGCGGGCGTTGTGGCAGCACCTGCCGGAGACCCAAGCCGATGCGCCCATGCCTGATCGTGTTCCTGCCCCTGTTGCTACCACTGGCCGCTTGCGATGCGGGAACCACGCCTGCCGCGGCACCATCCAAGTCAGGTGCTGCAGCCCCTGCCGTGCCCGTGGTGGCTCCACTGCTGCCGGAACAGATCGCCACTGCCGAACTGGGCGGGGAACTGGGCTGCGCCTTTGCCACGGCAGACCTGTCAGGGCCGCTGCTGGTGGCATCCGGCATGGTGTCGGATCCGGAAGGCACGGCACAGGCACTGGCGGGCGGCGATGGCCTGGCGCTGCGGATGGAGGCGGTTGAGCGCGGCGGGTTTGACGGCATGATTAACGGCGCTGAATTTGCCGCCAAGGGTTTTCGCTATGCCGTGAAGCTGACCGGTGAGCCGGCACCACAGGGCGGCGAATCCCCACCGCGCCCTGCCCAGCTGACTGTCACCGCGCCGTGGGGTGCGCAGAAGGTGCTGCCCGGGGAATGGACCTGCGGGCCGTAAGGGGGCCGGTCAATCGTCCCACGGCGCCGTGCCGTATTCGCCTTCGGCCAAGTCGGAAAAGCGGGTGATGCGAGCTTCGAACTTCAGCCGTACCTTGCCGGTGGAACCGTGGCGCTGCTTGGCCACGATCAGTTCCGCCAGGCCATAGACCCGCTCCATTTCTGCCGCCCAGGCGGCATGGGCTTCATGCGTCTTGGCATCGTCGCTTTCGACCGGGCGCTTGGGTTCGCGCGAACCAATGTAGTAATCTTCGCGGAAGATGAACC
>JBARAF010000057.1:0-3255 GCA_049791695.1 Croceibacterium sp. | reverse complement strand
GCGGGCGGCTGGCCGGTATCGCTGGCAACGCGGATCTCCATCGCCAGCGGTACCCGGCCAAGGAAGCTTTCGCCCAGGCTGGCGGCCGCCGTCTGCGCCCCGCCCTTGCCGAACGGATCGCTGATTTCGCCGCAATGGGGGCAGGCGTACCCGGCCATGTTTTCGACAATGCCGATCACGGGCACCCCGGCCTGGCGGAACAGGTCAATGGCGCGGGTGGCGTCGATCAGCGCCAGGTCCTGCGGCGTGGAAACGATCACTGCGCCCGCCGGCTTGAACTTCTGCAGCATGGTCAGCTGCACGTCGCCCGTGCCCGGCGGCAAGTCGATCAGCAGCACTTCGGTATCGCCCCACTGCGCATCCATCAGCTGGGTCAGCGCATTGCCGACCATCGGCCCGCGCCAGGCAATCGCCTTACCAGCGGCAACCAGCTGGCCCATCGACAGCAGCTTGACCCCGAAATCGCTTTCCACCGGCACCAGTTTGTCACCGTCGGCCACCGGCTTGCGGTTTTCCGCGTCCAGCAGCATCGGCTGGCTGGGGCCATAGATATCCGCATCGACCACGCCGACCTTGCGCCCCTGCCGCGCCAGCGCCACGGCCAGGTTGGCGGTCAGCGTGCTCTTGCCCACCCCGCCCTTGCCCGAACCGATGGCGACAATCCGCCGCTGCACCTTGTCGGCCATCATTGCCACGCGCACTTCGGATACGTCGGGCAGCGCGCCCAGGGTCACTTCCAGTTCGCGTTGCAGGGCGGTGGCTTCAGGCCGCGGCAGGCCGGTGGCATCGACCACCAGCGTCGCCACGCCGTCTTTCAGCCGCACGGATTGCACCCGGCTGGCGATGTGGGGCGGGAGCATCTGCTGGATATCGGAGCTTTCGGTCATGGCCCGCCTGCTAGCGCGAGTTGCGCGCCGTTGCAGCGAAAATCCCGCACGCCCCTGTTTTTTGCTGCAAGCGCCCCTATAACCTTGTTCATGGAACGAATGGGCGGGTTGATCGAAAGGATCGCACTGGCAATGACCGGAAAGCGCAGCCCCTGGGGCAAGTCCACCGGGGACGGCGATGGCGGCAACAATGGCGGCAACAACGGCGGCGACAACGGCTCTGGCGACAATGAAGGTGCCGGTGAAGGCGCTGGAGAAAGCACTGGCGGTGAAACCCCCGGCACGCCCGCGTCCGGCGGCGGCGGCGATTCTTCCAGTGGCCCGCCGAAGGGCCCGCGCAACCCGTGGCTGCCCGGCGGTGGTTCTGGTGGCGGCTCTGGCGGCGAAGGCGGCGGAGAAAAGCCGCGCCGGTCGGCCACTATCGAAGACATTTTCCGCAGCCGCGGGCCGGAAGGTCCGCGCCGATCTGGTGGCGGTGGTGGTGGCGGCCCGCGTGGCCCCAACTTCCGCCTGCCCGCGCGCGCCGATGGCAAAAGCTGGGTGCCGCTGGGCGTTGGCCTGGTGGCTCTGGCATGGATCGGATTTTCCTCCATCCATCAGGTCGGGCCCAAGGAACAGGCCGTGTCCAACTGGTTCGGCGGCAAGTATGACCGCACCCTGCAACCGGGTCTCAGCCTGACCTTCCCCTGGCCGATCCAGCAGGTCGATGTGGAACCGGTGTCCGAATTCCGCAGCGAAGCGATCCCCGGCGGGGAAGCGCAGAACCTGATGCTGACGGGGGACCAGAACCTGGTCGACCTCAGCTACACCGTGCGCTGGAATATCAAGGACCTGAAGCAGTTCCGATTCCAGCTGGATACGCCGGAACAGACCGTGCGCGAAGTGGCCGAAGCCGCCATGCGCGCTTCCGTGGCCGAACGCGGGCTGGATGATGTGCTGTCCGGTGCCGGTCGCGGCGATATTGAACAGCGGGTGCTGCAGCGGATGCAGGCGCTGCTCGATGCCTATCGTTCCGGCATTGCGGTGCAGGGCGTGCAGATCAGCAAGACCGATCCGCCAACCGAAGTGGAAGACGCGTTCAAGAACGTGTCCGCCGCCCAGCAGGAAGCGGAAAGCTATATCAACCAGGCCGAAGCCGCCGCCCAGCAGGTGCTGGCGCGCGCGCAGGGCGATGCCGCCGCATTCGACAAGGTGTACGAACAGTACCGCCTTGCCCCGGATGTGACCCGGCGACGGATGTATTACGAAACAATGGAGCGCGTGCTGCGCCAGACGGACAAGACCGTGGTCGAATCGACCGGCGTGCAAACCTACCTGCCGCTGCCTGAAATGCGCCGCACGGCCCCGCCCGCGCCCGCCGCTTCGCAGGGAGGCACCCGATGATCGAGACCCTGTGGGATAACCACAAGCCGACCATCCTGGCGGTCGCCGCGCTGCTGATCGCAGTGCTGTCCAGCATCGTCGTGATCCCGGAAACGCAGCAGGCCGTGGTGATCCGCGCCGGTAAGCCGGACCGCACGATCAACCGGTTTGAACCCAATCAGCCCTATGGCCAGACCGGGGCCGGGATTTCCTGGCGCATCCCGATTTACGAACGGCTTGAACGGATCGACAAGCGGGTGATGAGCGTGGACATGGACACGCAGCAGGTGCTGTCGACTGACCAGCTGCGCCTGAATGTCGATGCCTATGCCCGGTTCCGCGTGATCGATCCGGTGCGCATGGTCCGTAGTGCGGGCACGCTGGACGTGGTGGAAACGCAGCTTTCGACCATCCTCAGCTCCGTGGTCCGGCAGGAACTGGGCCGCCGCTCGTTCGCATCGCTGCTGACGGCGGAACGCGGGCGGACGATGGAAAACATCCGCCGCACGCTGGATGCCCAGGCACGCAATTATGGTGCCCAGGTGATCGACGTGCGGATCAAGCGCGCCGACCTGCCCGATGGTACGCCGCTGCAATCCGCCTTCCAGCGGATGCGCACCGCGCGTGAACAGGAAGCGGCGACGATTCTGGCGCAAGGCCAGAAGAACGCCCAGATCATCCGGGCGGAAGCGGACGCGCAGGCAGCCAAGATCTATGCCGAAGCGTTCGGCAAGGATCCCAGCTTCTACGACTTCTACCGCGCGATGCAGAGCTACGATGCGACGTTCGCCCCCGGCGGGGCGGGCAGTTCGATCATCCTTTCGCCGGATAACGATTACCTGCGCCAGTTCCGCAACGGCGGGCAGTAAGCCCGTTCAATCAAGGTTCAGCAGCGTAGCGATCAATCCGGGTTGGACAGAATCAACGACGCTGCGGCGCCGCAGAGATAAAGAGGAACCGAAGGACGTGAACCCCGTGCGCTATTCATACGGCATCACCGGGGCCC
>JBARAF010000056.1:0-2758 GCA_049791695.1 Croceibacterium sp. | reverse complement strand
ATTTCGCGGCGGTGCGGGAGGGGTGAGGGTGAAATCGTAGGTGCCACCTACCAAAAATGTCGCGCTCCGCGCGTCCACGCGATTCTTACTGCGGCCTTCGACGAGCAGGGCTCTATGAATTTTAACGCACCGGAGCGCATTGTCGATTGACTCAGTGACTCGTTTTTGTGAGTCACCGGCCAGTGAAATGGGGGCATGTGTGCATCAGCGTTTTCGCGGGAAGTTCACAGACCTGCTACTCGTTGCACCGGACTCATTTCCGACTCAATTTTTCGCTAAGTGGGAGCGGGTAGAGTGAGCGCTTGCGCTCGCACGCGAAAATGAACCGCTCACGTACGTTTTTTCGCTAACCGCAGCACTGGAGGTCTGAACGCATGGCCATAGAAATTCCGTCCGACGATCAGGTAGTTGCCGCTCTCCGTGCGCTCGGCGATAATGTGACCGCGCGTGCGCTTTGTATGGCCCTGATAAGCGATGGGCATCCAGTTCGCGAAAGCCAAATCGCAATTCAACGTGCGGCGGAGCGCGCACGCATACTCGTCAACGAAGATTGGACGCTAAGTTCGGTTCATGAGGCCTTGGCGGCTTAAGCGCCCTTGACTTGGGGGGAAACTGACCGCGCGAAGCGGCGGCATAAAGCGACAGGAAAAGATCAACGCTCAGAGTTTGAGCGCGACAGGGATCGCGTCCTTTACTCTTCCGCTTTCCACCGCTTGGCCGGTATCACACAGATCGTTCGAGCGGGCGAAGCTGATATTTTTCACACGCGTCAGCAGCACACCATAAAGGTCGCGCAGGTAGGGCGGCGCTTGGCTCAGAAACTTAAGTCCGAACAACCAGCTGAGGCTGCGGTCCGGGGTCTGGACCCAGAGGTAGTCGAAGCCGCTTGCATGGCCCATGACCTTGGACACCCACCCTTCGGCCATATCGGCGAGCACACCCTCGACGAACTTGTCAGTAAGCATGATGATGAAGGGTTCGAGGGGAACGCCCAGTCCTTTCGCATTCTGACCAAACTCGCTGTTCGCTTCCCGGATTCGCCGGGCATTGACATGACGAGGGCTACCTTGGCGGCCTGCCTAAAATACCCTTGGTTTAGAGCCAAGAGGGGTAAGGCCGCCAAAAAATGGTCGGCGTACTCCTCTGAAAAAGACGATTTCAATTTCGCGAGAGAATTTCATCCGCACGATGAAAAAACCTTAGAGGCGGAATTGATGGATTGGGCAGACGATGTTGCGTATTCAGTACACGATTTAGAAGATTTCCACCGCTGCAACGCCCTACCTTGGGTACGCGTATTTGGCGAGAAGGAAAGAATAATTGAGCACGCAATTGGCTCTAATGCTGCGAAAACTAAAAAACTAAAGTTCGAAGCCGCCTACGAGCGCCTGAAGGAGTTTCTGGAGGGGACTTACAGCCAGTTGCTGGGAGATTCATACGATGGAACTAGGCTGCAGCGGGAACAGCTCCGCCGGATGACGTCACAGCTAATCGATAAGTATATACGCGCAATAAAAATAAATACGGATTCATCCTCAAAAAATGCGGTAATATTCAATGAAGATTCGGCAACAGAAGTCCTAATCTTAAAGCAGATTACCCGAGATTACATCATCGGGAGTCCTACGCTCGCCGCCCAGCAACATGGACAGAAGCGAATAATCACGGACCTTTTTGCTGCTTTCTGGGATGGCCATGATCGAGAACTCGGCTATCCTCCGTTCTTGCCTATACGACTGCGTTATTTAGCAGAGGTGCCAGACACATCCCGCGCACGATTCGTTGCGGACTGCATTGCTAGTCTGTCGGAGTCGGAGGCCGTAAGGCTGCACGCGCGACTTTGCGGAGCAGTTACTGGATCAGTGCTTGACCCCATAGTTCGATAGCGCGGATTCGGGAGGGCAAATCAGCTTCCCAGGACCAAAGATCGACTTCCAATCTGAACCGAAGTGACAAAGAAAACACGTCACAGATTCTAAGGTTCCGCTGTGGAGGCTGCCCGACCTCCTAGCGACTTCATGCCTTAGTGGCTTTGCCTGAACCTTTACCTTGCAGCCAAACAACCCACCTCGGCCACAGAGCGCTTTCCTACAGCCCCACCCCCATGACATGGGCCGCCTCCGCTCTTTCCCTTCGTGAACCTGTTCCCTTTCGAACCCGCGCCCGCCATCGCGGGTTTTGCTGCATCTGGGACTGGGCAAACTTTGTCCCGAATTAAGTTCGCACTGCGTCACAAGCGAGAAGATCGCGAAGATCGTGAACTTCGCGGCGGCCCAAAGAAAAAGGCCCCGCCGTTGCCGGCAGGGCCTTCCTGTTTCGCGGGCGGGGTGCCTCAGGCCAGGGCGGCCTTGAGATCGTCCACCAAGTCGGTGCGTTCCCACGGGAAGAAGTCGCCTTCCGGCTTGCGGCCGAAGTGGCCGTAGGCCGCGCTGGGGCGATAGATCGGCTTGTTGAGGCCGAGGTGTTCGCGGATCGCGCGCGGGGTCAGGCCGCCGAGCTTGGCGATGCCCATGATCGCCTGTTCGATCACGTCATCACCCACGGTGCCGGTTTCGTGCGTATCAACATACAGCGACAGCGGCTTCGACACGCCGATGGCATAGGCCAGCTGGATGGTGCAGCGGGTGGCGAGGCCCGCGGCGACGATGTTCTTCGCCAGATAGCGGGTGATGTAGGCGGCCGACCGGTCAACCTTGGTCGGGTCCTTGCCGCTGAACGCGCCGCCGCCATGCGGGGCCGCGCCGCCGTAGGTATCGAC
>JBARAF010000055.1:0-1866 GCA_049791695.1 Croceibacterium sp. | reverse complement strand
TTCTTTTCGCTGGTTCTGACGTTGCGTTACCAAGGTTTCTAATTCTTTATTCAAGTTACTAATGCGATCTTCAATCTGTCTGCGATCGAGCTCCAGTTTTTGCTCGCCGGCACCTCTGTTTTTAAAGCCCGCGCTGCCTCCCTGACGGCTTAATGATACGCCAAGACCAATTAAGCGTGGCATCATATATTGGAGTGTAGCAATTTCCACCTGCAGCTGAGCTTCCTTTGTTTTCGCCCGCTGAGCAAAAATGTCCAAAATAAGAACCGTGCGGTCTATCACTTTGCAATCTAAAATTGACTCCAGGTTGCGAATTTGCGAAGGAGATAATTCATCATTGCAAATCACCAGTTCTGCACTTTGCTCCTCCAGTAATGCTGCTACTTCTTCAATTTTTCCCTTCCCGATATAATGGGCCGGATTCACCCCATTCAAGTTTTGGCTCTGTTCACCAACTACCTCTATCTCACAAGCATCAGCCAAGTTAAACAATTCTTCCATCGAGTATGCAAAGTCCGGCTGATTATTCAGATGAACACCTACCAGGATCGCCTTTTGTTTTGTTTCCATAATTTATTCCTCCATTCCAGAAATAAAAAACACAGGCTGGTTACCTGTGGTGAATACTGTAATATTATATCATATCTTAACTTGATATTAAAAGTTAGCTCCATATAATTCTAATAATCCAAGTTTTTTCAACTGTCTGTGATGGCGCTTCTAACTAAGATCAATACCCGTATTGATCAGGGGCCTCCCCACGCTTGCCCACAATTTGAGGAGTGAGCGGTAATGGATTCTCCGGGTTTTATCGTCCATTAACTATTATTTTCTAAAAAGTAAAAACCTTTAAAATCAAGGTCCCTACCGTAATAGAAATGTCCTCGCGATTCATAAGGTAAATGAAACTTTTATGATATAAATTACCAAGGGTTAAATATCTCTATTTGGATAAGATAGATTTAATGAATTAAGTGAATTCATTAAATATTCAATAATAGAAGGGGGTACCCATCATGGCAGGAGAAAGAAACACTAATACACCAGCAGCTCAAGGCGCTTCACAAAAGTTAGATCAATTCAAGTATGAGGTTGCTAACGAAATGGGTCTCCAACTCGGCGGTGACCGAACAAGTCGGGAAAATGGTTCCGTAGGTGGTCAGATGACCAAAAAGATGATTCAATTTGCAGAGGAACACCTCAAAGGCGGCAGCAAAATATAATTATTCTATTAAAAAATGAAGTTTTATTCGCACAACAAACACAGGGATGCCTTAGCTAAGGCATCCCTGCTCTATTTTCTTTCAGTGAAAAGATTCCAACGATTCCAAAGATTCCAAAAATTTTGGAACCTGACAAATTGTATATTCCATATAATGGATATGAGAGTGCGAATAAACTTCTCAAGACAAACAAAATTTTTAAAATAGGAGTGATAATCATGGATGGATGGTCTCGTAGGCATTATAGACGGTATCGTCGCCGTCGTCCTGGTGTAATAATCATCGTCCCTTCTCGTTGGAGACGTCGTTGGTGGTAAAGATATATCCTACTTTACTCGTCTCTGCGCTTCTAAGTGCAGAGACGAGTCTTATCCTATAAGGCAAACATTTGGACGGCTACTAAACAGCAAATAACCGATCAGAAAAGAGAACTACTGCGACAAGATACAATTGACACATCCGCAGCAATCGTCGGCTCTTTTTATGACGGCTGGCCAATGCCGAATAATACAAATTTGTTAGGAAATTCAAATTATTTCTTGACAAGAGGAAACATTACATATTAAGGTATAGTCAGAGGAGGGTATAATGAATTCTGAAAAAGTTGTTAATATGATTCCTAAAATGAAGGTTAGTAAAAGCC
>JBARAF010000054.1:0-9895 GCA_049791695.1 Croceibacterium sp. | reverse complement strand
CGGGCACCGGGGGGACAGCCCCGCCCACTGGCATTACGCCGCCGCCAAGGGCGGGATGCTGGCGCTGCACAAGACCATTGCCCGTGCCTATGCCGCCGAAGGAATCCTCAGCTTCGCCATTGCACCCGGCTTCACCGATACGGCTATGGCGGGGGATTACCTCGCCAGCCGTGGCGGTGCGGGCCTGCTGGCGGACATTCCGCTTGGCCGGGTCGCCTCGCCAGAGGAAATTGCACAGATCGCCGTGTTCTGCGCGCTGGATGCGCCGCCCAGCATGACGGGCGCGGTAATCGATGCCAATGGGGCGAGCTATGTCCGCTAAACTGTCTGCTTCCGCCGCCGCCCTGCTGCTCGCCGCCTGCGCCCCCGTTCCATCCCCAGCCACTGCGCAGTATGGTGCCGTCACGCCGCAGCAATGGGCCGCGACCTGCCCTGACGATGCCGGCTGGGACGATCCCGGCCCGCCGTTCCGCATCCATGGCAACACCTGGTATGTCGGCACCTGCGGCATCACGGCGATCCTGATCACCGGCAACGAAGGCCACGTGCTGATCGACAGCGGCACAGAAAAAGGGGCGGCCGTGGTCGCGGCCAATGTCCGCCGCCTCGGATTCCGGCTGGAAGACGTGAAGCTGTTGCTGGCCAGCCATGAACATCATGATCACGTGGGCGGCATGGCCGTGCTGCAGGGGCTGACCGGGGCCGAACTGGCCGTGGCGAAGGAAGCCGCGCTGGTTCTGTCCACCGGCCGCCCTGCCCCGGAAGATCCGCAATTCGGCATCAACCCGGAAATGACCCCGGCGAAAGTCGCCACAGTGCTGCCGCAGGATGGCCGGGTGATGCTGGGATCCATCGCCTTGCAGGCGGTGCCCACGCCGGGCCACACCGCAGGAGCAACCTCCTGGCAGTGGCAAAGCTGCGCAGGGGGCGATTGCCGCACGATCGTCTATGCTGACAGCCTGAGCCCGATCAGCAGCGACAGCTATCGCTTCACCGACCATCCCGACTATGTGCAGGCTTTCCGCGACGGTCTGGCGCGGCTGGAAAGGCTGGATTGCACGATGCTCATCACCCCGCACCCTTCGGCGAGCGACCTCAATGTCCGCGCCGCCGCCGGGCTCGCCCCTGACCCCGCCGCCTGCGCCCGCTACGCCCGGACAAAATCCGCCCAGCTGGATGCCCGGCTGGCGAAGGAGCAAGCGCAGTGAGCTGGAAGATCTCCGCCTACGCCGCCAAGCCGGTGGTCCAGTCCGCCCTGCTGGCGCACGAGGATCTGGAAGACTGGGATTGGGACATCGTCCTGACCGGCAGCGAAGTGGCCGAAGACAAGCCCGATGACTGGGTGCTGGAAGCATACCTGCCGCGCAAGCCAACGCAGGCTGACCGCGCCGCCGTGGCCGCGCTGTTCAGCGGCACCACGCCCAAACTGCACGAAGAAAAGCTGCCCGATACCGACTGGGTGACCGAAACCCAGAAACTGGTCGCCCCGATCCGCGCCGGTCGGTTCCACGTCCACACCCGCGACTATCCCGCCGACACCGCGCCCGGCGTGGTCGATTTCACCATTCCCGCCAGTCAGGCCTTCGGCACCGGCCAGCACGCCACCACCGCCGGATGCCTGGAAATGCTCGACGAGATGAAGGCCAGCGGCATGGTGGTGCGCAACCTGGCCGATATCGGCACCGGCACCGGCTTGTTGGCCTTCGCGGGCCTCGCCCTGTGGCCCCGCGCCTATGCCACGGCCAGCGATATCGACGCGGTCTGCGTGCCGGTGGTGGAAGAAAACGCCATGCTCAATGCCGTGCCGCTGGGCGGCGGCAAGGGCGAAGTGGCGATGCTGGTGGCCGAAGGGCTGGACCACCCGCTGCTGGCCGACAGCGCGCCGTATGACCTGCTGATCGCCAACATCCTGGCCGGGCCGCTGGTGGAACTGGCAGGCGATTTTGCCGACGCCGTGCGCCCCGGTGGCAGCCTGCTGCTGGCTGGCCTGCTGGAGACACAGGAGCCCGCCGTCCGCGCCGCCTATCGCACTGCCGGCTTCCGCCTGGCCAAGCGCAAGGTGCGGGGCGACTGGTCGATCCTTTGGCTGCGCAGACGCCCGGTGGCCTGACGGCAAACGGCCGGACCGTGATGGCCCGGCCGTTCCCACGCCCAGTCAGAACGTCTGCAGCAGGCCCATCGACAGACGCCATTTCTGCGGCATCTGCACGCCGTTGAGGTTCTGGTAGACTGGCACGCCGAATTCGACGCTGGCCTGCGGTCGCCGCGCGCCGCCGACCGGCAGCAGCCAGTTCAGTCCGAGCGATGCAGTCACCACGTCACCGCCGTAATTCTCCGGGCGGTCGGCCGGGGACATGACGCCGTGCGGACCATTGTACTGGCCCACGATGCTGCCTTCGTGGGCATATTCCACCCGGCCTGTAATTCCGGCCGAATTTCCGGTCAAATAGCTGACCCAGCCCGTCACCCTTGCCTTGTCTCCCAAACGGTAGCCCGAAGCGTTGGCCTGTTCGGTGCGCCATTTGTAAGCTGCCTGACCGCCCCAGCCCAAGGCACCTTCGCGTCCCTGCATGGTTACCGAAGGTTCAACGTCCCAGGTGCCGCTGCCCGGCTGCAGCATGAAATGTTCGAAATTGCCGTTGGCCTTGCGGATCGAGGCCGAACCCGTTGGTGCCCAGACACCCAGCGTGGCGTGGGCCCCGAAGCTGGCGGAGCGCGCCAAACGATAACTGGCCGAAACCAGCGTATCGCCGAACCCGTCCGACCCGTGCTTCATCGTGCTGCCATAAGCCAGGCCGGTCATCGACATGCCAGTTCCGGTAACGGATGGATCGATGCCGATCATCTCCATCCGGTGCCACATGTAATGCGGCATGACCATCAGGGTCACCGTATCATTCGGGGCGAACATCAGGTCCAGCATCACCATGTCCATGGTCATGCGATTGCCGCGAACCTTGTATCCTGCGGCCAGCGTTTCCGCATCGCTCATGGTGTCAGCGCCCGCTTGGTGCAAGCCGCCGGAATTCTGCCGGTCGAAGCGCAGGCCGATCATGAATTCTCCGCCTTCGTGCATATGGTCGTTCATCAACCCGGCGGACGGCAGCAACAAAGGGGCATCCACCACGATTGCCGACTCCTCCAACGGGGTCTCGCCAACATCCTGGGCAAAGGCGGGCAATGCTGCGCCCACGGCGAATAGCGCGGCAATGCCGCGAGCAAAGATATGCGTCATCGAATGTAATCCTGTCTGAAAAGTGCATGACCCGCACAGGCGGGACGAATTCAGACGGACTGCGGTGGGGCTCGGGCTGGTGGCAGGGGCCTGGGCCGCACCGGCACCGAAGTCGCCGCGACCACCTGACCACGCATGGTGGCGGCTGTGCGGGGAACAGCGGGCAGGACCGGGTCCGGTGGCAGAATTCCGCCCGCCAGACTGGCAAAGGCGCACGGTGCATTTTCCCGCTGCTGGCGGTCGCCATCTTTCTTGGCTGCCCCATCCCCTATCGGGATCAGCCAGACACCGTCGGAATTGCACAGGGTGATGGCGATTGTACCGCGATGTTCCCGTTCGGGCATCGTGCCCGGCGGCAACAGCGCACGGGTCGCCAGCATGGCGACCAACAGCAGCCACAGGAACCGGCTCCGACAGCGCAATTTGGACAATCCCGTCACGGTTTCGCCGGTAAGCCCGCGGTGGCCGGGTTGCAACTGCTCCGGTCAGGCAACAGGAAGAAGGTCGACCTCGGTGAAATCTGCCAGCAGCGCGCGCACCAGCAAGCTGCGGTGGCATTCCGCCGCCAGCCGTTCGTAACACAACAGGCAGGTGGGTTGCTCCACCGCCAGGCTGCGCAGTTCGGCCATCTGCGCCAGAGCTTCCGGCAATTCGAGCTGCCCGGAGTAGATCCGCTCCAGCGCCGCATGGTCATGCCGCCGTGCCGCGGCGCGCCCTTCTGCCGGGGTGCCAAGGTGGCGGAAGTGGTGATAGGCGATGCCCGCTTCCTCCACTGCCGCCTTCAGCGATGATTTGGAAAACCCCGGACGGCGCGACAGCGGCAGGTATCGGATGTCAGCCAGCACCTGCACGCCGGCACCGGCAAGCGCCGCCACCAGGGCAGCTTGCGTCGTCTGCTCGTAACCGATGGTAAAAATCACGGGCATCGCCAGTTCGCCTGCGGTTGAGGATGCCCGGTAAACGCCCGCCGCAGGGTTCCGGTCCCCAATTACGGCGGCCGGGAAACCCGTCCTGGCGCCGCACCAGCCTATTGCGCTGGAGTCGCGCCCGGTGCGGCTGGCCCGGCGCCCTGTTGCGGTGGAGCCGGGACATTGTGGTTGGCGGCCTGCCACAGCCCTTCCCCGATCCATTCACGCAACAGGTCCGGCGTCAGCTTTACCTGCATTCCTTCGGTAACGCAGGGGCCGAGAACTGGCACCAACGCCTGCACGGCTTCCTTTTCCTCGGCCGATCCGGTGGCGGTACGGAAGAAGAAATCGGCCAGGTAGGGATCAGTCGCGACCACGCAATCGCCGACATCCATCGCCCACCGGACGCTCTGGTTGGTGGCCGACAGGGGGTAAGTGCGTTCTTCCACCACGTTGTCCGGCACGATCCATGTCGGCCCCTTGGCGTACTTGCGCAGGTAAGCACCCTGCAGCATCCAGCGGCGCATGCTGGATGCGCCGTAAGACAGGTTCACCCCGGTGCCGTGGCTTTCCGCCACCCGGTCAAGGCACGTCTCGATCGCATAGCGTTTCAGCACCGCGTCGTTTTCGAGCCCGATCTGCTGGAAAGTCACGAAGCCGTAATCGGTCTTCCCCAGCAGGTCGTATGCCTTTTCGTTCGAGCGGTCGAACAGGCAAAATGCAAACTGGCTGGCCATGCTGCGGCTCTGCTGGCGCTGGAAACCGCTCAGTTCACGGCGAGCAAAAGTCGAAGGTGGCTCGGTCGGAAACTGCCGCGCGCGCTTGATCCGCGAATTGAGCGGGGTGTAATCGTCATCGTTACTCTGCGCGGAGACAGGCGCAGACAGGACAACCATCGCGGCAGCGAATACAAGTGCGGCAATTTTCATCCGCATAGTATTACGAACAAAACATATTCCGGCAATAGCGAGTATTAAGTACCGATCCGTTCCGGATCAGGTTTTGTCCCGACTATTTCGCCGTCTGCTCCGCCTGGCTGACGAGCCGGAACGCCGCAGTGGCGATCATCGCCCGCAGGCCGGGAGCGCTTGCTTCAAACCGGCCTTCGACTCCGGCAGCCTTCACGCAGGGCCTCATTGCAGGATCGAGCGCGCCGATGGCGGCTGCTTCCTCGGCGGAACCGGGGGCCGCAGCGAACAGGGTGCCGACCTGGTCAGGCACCGAACGCGCCAGGCACTGGGCCACAGCGTCGCTGGCACTGAACGGGGCAAGCTCGGTTGCCGCCGCGCGAACAAGCCGCACGTTGACCGCATCCGGCCCCTGTTCCAGCAGGCTTTCAGCGACAGCACCGGCAAACAGCAGGTTGGAACTGCGCATCGCGTCACCCGGATCGATCACGCCACGGGCGCAGCGGCGCGCCTCGTCTGACAGCAGTTTGAGGCCGGTGCGATAGCGCGGGCTGCGAAAATCCATCGCCATGATCCGGGCGCTTTCGGCCGGTTCACGCTCTGCCACGCAGCGGCCATAGGTATCGAGCGCCTGGCGCGCAGCGGCTTCATTTGCCGGGCTTACGTCCTGCGCGGCCAGCGGAGCGGCCAGCGCCAGGACAATCCCGACAATGGCCGCGCCGCGGATCATTCCGCCGCCTGCTGCAACTCGCCGTGGCGTTCGGCAATCCGCCGTTCCATCTCCGGGCGGAAATGCTTGATCAGGCCCTGGATCGGCCATGCCGCTGCATCGCCCAGTGCGCAGATGGTGTGGCCTTCAACCTGCTTCGTGACGTTGAACAGCATATCGATTTCGCCCACTTCGGCGTCACCGGTGCGCATCCGTTCCATCACCCGCCACATCCAGCCGGTGCCTTCGCGGCATGGGGTGCACTGGCCGCAGCTTTCGTGCTTGTAGAAATAGCTCAGCCGCGAAATCGCCCGGACGATGTCGGTCGACTTGTCCATCACGATCACTGCTGCAGTGCCAAGGCCGGATCCGACCGCTTTCAGGCCGTCGAAATCCATCGGCGCGTCCCAGATTTCCGCTGCCGGAACCAGTGGCACGGAAGACCCGCCGGGGATCACCGCCAGCAGGTTGTCACGCCCGCCGGTGATGCCGCCGCAGTGCTTTTCGATCAGTTCGCTGAACGGGATCGACATCGCTTCTTCGACCACGCAGGGCCGGTTCACGTGGCCGCTGATCTGGAACAGCTTGGTGCCCTTGTTGTTCTCGCGCCCGAAGGAGCTGAACCAGGCCGCGCTGCGGCGCATGATCGTGGGGGCAACCGCAATCGATTCCACGTTATTGACCGTGGTCGGGCAACCATAGAGGCCCGCGCCGGCCGGGAACGGCGGCTTCAGGCGCGGCTGGCCCTTCTTGCCTTCCAGGCTTTCGATCATCGCGGTTTCTTCACCGCAGATGTAAGCGCCCGCGCCTCGGTGGACGAAGACGTCGAAATCATAGCCCGAACCGCAGGCGTTCTTGCCAATCAGGCCCGCATCGTATGCTTCGGCCACGGCAGCGAACAGCGTTTCGGCTTCACGGATATATTCACCGCGAATGTAGATGTAGGCGGCGCGCGCGCGCATCGCGAAGCCGGCCACCAGCGCGCCTTCGATCAGCTTGTGCGGATCGTGGCGGATGATTTCGCGGTCCTTGCAGCTGCCCGGTTCGGATTCGTCCGCGTTGATGACCAGGAAACTCGGCCGGCCGTCCTTGCTTTCCTTCGGCATGAAGGACCACTTCATGCCGGTCGGGAAGCCCGCCCCGCCGCGCCCGCGCAGGCCGCTGGCCTTGATCTCGTCGATGATCGCGTCCTGGCCCTTGGCAAGGATCGCCTTGGTATTGTCCCAATCACCCCGGGCCTGTGCGGCCTTCAGGTTCCACGGCTGATAGCCGTAGAGGTTGGTGAAAATGCGGTCCCGATCAGCGAGCATCGCGAGCGTCCCAATTAACAGTGCCGTGCAGGCTCATGCCATGCCCCCGAAAACGTAAATCCCTGCCAGCACCAGGATGCCGACCAGCACGACGGTCTTGATGATGCCTTTTAGCACCTTCCACGCAATCACCACGCCGACCAGGGCGATGATGATGGGGATCAGCGCGTCACTCACCCTTGCTGCCTCCGCCTGACAGCACGTGCCGGTTGCCCAGCACGCCGAATACGATGGCAAGGATGAACCACACCACCCAGTTGCCGCCGTTCAGGAATTTGACAAGGCCGACCAGGGCGAAGGCCACCCCGATCATGTTGGGGCCGTTCTTGCGGGCGAATTCCATCACCATTCACCCCGGTAATCGTGGTTTCCGGTGACCATGGCGGCCAGGTTGGTAGGTTCACCCACCGGTTCCACCGTGTGGCGGCCCGGTTCCTGAGTCCCGGCCTTCGGCGTTTCGCCCCGTGCCAGTGCATCGAGCACCGCATCTAGCCGTTCCGGCGTCAGGTCTTCGTAATTGTCGTCGTTGATCTGGACCATCGGCGCGCTGGCGCAGTTGCCCATGCACTCGACTTCGGTCAGCGTCCACAGCCCGTCATCGCTGGTGTGGCCCTTGGCCATGCCGCGCGATTTGCAGGCGGACAGGATCGCATCGCTGCCACGCAGCATGCACGGCGTGGTGCCGCAGACCTGCACATGGAAACGGCCAACCGGCGCGATGTTGTACATGGTGTAGAACGTCGCCACTTCGACCACGCGGATGATCGGCATGTCGAGGTAAGCCGCGACATATTCCATCACCGGAATCGGCAACCAGCCTTGCGTGTTCAGTTCCGCGCCGACCTGCCGCTGGGCGAGATCGAGCAGCGGCATCACCGCAGAGCGCTGGCGTCCTTCGGGATAGCGCGCGACGATCTCCTTCGCCTTGGCCGCATTGGCTTCGGTCCAGGTGAAATTGCCCCAACGCGCCCGCAGTTCGGGGCTGTCGGCTTCCATGTGACGGGCGGCCATTAGCGGATGAACTCCACGCGAGAGCACTTGTCGCCCTCGAAAGAATAGACAGCGATCACGTCAAACGGCGCGACCAGTTCCGAACCATCGGTGGCCGGGCCACGGGTCACGTGTTCGCGCATCAGCACGTAATCGCCGATCGCCTGCTTTTCGACGATCTCGGCATGGTTCTGCGGCCATTTGGCGAAAGCAGCGGCGAGGCCCGAACGGGTCCCTTCCTTGCCTTCGCGCACCACGGCGCCGCGATAGTTCGCCTCGCAGGCAGCGTCGGTCATGTACGAAACGTACAGGTCCACATCCTGCGCGTTATAGGCCGCGATCATCGCTTCGGCGGTTGCGAGATTGCTCACCTGTCACACTCCCCGAACACCACGTCGATCGCGCCGATGATGGCGGTCACGTCGGGCAGCATGTGGCCAACGCTCATGAAATCCATCGCCTGCAGGTGGCTGAAGGCGGTCGGGCGGATCTTGCAGCGGTACGGCTTGTTGCTGCCGTCGCTGACCAGATAGACGCCGAATTCGCCCTTCGGGCTTTCCGTGGCGACATAGACTTCGCCCGCCGGAACGTGGAAGCCTTCGGTATACAGCTTGAAGTGGTGGATCAGGCTTTCCATCGACTGCTTCATTTCGGCGCGCTTGGGCGGGCCGATCTTGCGGTCTTCGGTCATCACCGGGCCTTCGGGCATTTCCGCCAGGCACTGCTTCATGATCCGGGCCGACTGGCGCACTTCTTCCACGCGGACCATGAACCGGTCATAGCAATCGGAATTGGTGCCGACGGGAATTTCGAAATCCATCCGGTCATAGACGTCGTAGGGCTGGCTCTTGCGCAAGTCCCACGGGATACCGGCAGCGCGGATCATCGGGCCGGAGAAGCCCCATGCCAGCGCGTCTTCCTTGCTCACCACGGCGATATCGACGTTGCGCTGCTTGAAGATGCGGTTGTCGACCACCAGGCTCATCGCGTCTTCGAACAGTTCCGGCAGCCGGGTGTCGAGCCATTCGCCAATGTCGACCAGCAGCTTCAGCGGCACGTCCTGGTGGACGCCGCCGGGACGATACCATGCGGCGTGCATCCGCGCGCCAGACGCACGTTCGAAGAAGTTGAGGCAGTCTTCGCGGATTTCGAACAGCCACAGGTTCGGCGTCATCGCGCCGACGTCCATCACGTGCGAACCCAGGTTCAGCATGTGGTTGCAGATGCGGGTCAGTTCCGCGAATAGTACGCGCAGGTATTGCGCCCGCAGCGGCACTTCCACGTTCAGCAGCTTTTCCACCGCCAGCACGTAGGAATGTTCCATCGCCAACGGCGAGCAATAGTCGAGCCGGTCGAAATACGGCAGCGCCTGCAGGTAAGTCTTGTGCTCGATCAGCTTTTCGGTGCCGCGATGCAGCAGTCCGACGTGCGGATCGATCCGCTCGATGATTTCACCGTCCAGTTCCATCACCATGCGCAGCACGCCGTGTGCCGCCGGGTGCTGCGGGCCGAAGTTGATGGTGTAGTTGGAAATGACCTCGTCGCCGGTGGTCGGCGACTGCTCAAGCTGAACGCTCATGCTTCGCCTCCGTCGTTATCGGCATCTGTCTTGGTGGTCTTCTTGGTGCGCGGCTTCTTGTCCGTCGTCAGCTTGGCGCTGGCCGACTTGGCAGCGGGCGCACGCGGCTTCTTCGCCGGGCGGCTCTCGGTCGGATCGGGGGCACCGGGCTCAGCCGTGGCCGTAGCCTTCTGCGCCGGGGAGCCGGACGAACGACGCTTCACCGCCGCCTTGTTCGCAGCCTTGCCCGCGCCGGTATCGGCCGGACCATCGGTGG
>JBARAF010000053.1:0-4709 GCA_049791695.1 Croceibacterium sp. | reverse complement strand
GGCCTACCCCGACAGCCAGCTTGCCTTCATGATCGAGGACGCGATGCCGGCCGTGGTGCTGGCAGGCACCTGCATGCGGGCGCGGCTGTGCGAAGCGATCGCAACTGCAGTGCCGGTCTGGCCGGTCGAGGACTGCGGAAATCCCGGCACAGAACTGCCTGGCCTGGCGATCACGACGGATCCCGAGGATCCGATCTACGTCACGTACACCTCGGGATCGACCGGGCGACCCAAGGGCGTAGTCGTGCCGCACCGCGCGGTGGTCCGCCTGGTCCAGGGTCAGGATTTCTGCTCGCTCGGTTCCGACGAGGTGATTCTCCAGCTCGCTCCGCTCGCCTTCGATGCCAGCACTTTCGAGATATGGGGGGCGCTGCTCAACGGCGGCTCGTTGGCCGTGGTCGCCGAGGAGCGCCCGGCGATTGACGATGTTGCCGCGGCGCTGACCGGACTGGGCGTCACCACTGCCTGGCTCACCGCCGGGCTGTTCCATCTGATGGTGGATGCCCGGCTCGATGCGCTGACCGGGTTGCGCCAGTTGCTGGCCGGCGGCGATGTTCTTTCGCCCGATCACCTGCGCCGCTTCATGGCGGCCGCTCCGCAGTGCCGCATGATCAACGGTTACGGCCCGACCGAGAACACTACCTTCACCTGTTGCGCGAACCTTTCCGACGGCACCTGGCCCAGCGAGAGCGCGCCGATCGGCCGGGCAATCGCCGGGACGCGGCTGTGGATCGTCGATGACGCCCTGCAACCGGTGTCGCCCGGACGGGACGGGCAACTGGTGACGGGCGGGAGCGGTCTGGCACTTGGCTATTTGGGGCAGGAAGAACTGACTGCGGAGCGGTTCATCATGGCTCCGGCGCCCATCGGCGAACGAATCTACCTGACCGGTGACCTGGTCCGCGAACTTCCCGATGGCCAGATCGAATTCCTGGGCCGGATCGATCGCCAGGTGAAGATCGATGGCAAGCGGATCGAACCCGGCGAGATCGAGCAGGCGCTGCGCCGCTGCGCCGGCATTTTTGACGCAGCCGTCGTGGTCGAAACGACCGCCAGCGGGATCAAGCGCTTGCTCGGCTTCGTCGCCGTTGGCGACCATTCCGCCAATGAGGCACAGGCGCTGGCCGAGGCGGCAAGGCAGGCCCTGCGCGAAAGTCTGCCCGAGTTTCTCTGGCCAAGCCGGGTCATCGCACTGGCCGAACTGCCGATCACCGCCAATGGCAAGGTGGATCGCGCCGCCCTGCTGGCGCACCAGGCGGCCCCATCGCAGCAGGCGCCGCTCGGAACCAGCGAACTGACAGAGCTCGTCGCGGCTGAATGGCGGGCGGTACTGGGGCTCGATGCGGTCGGCCTCGATGAGGTGTTTTTCGATCTCGGCGGCCGTTCGCTGCAATTGATGACGGTTCATGCCGCCCTGCAGAAGAAGCTCGACCGCAAGATCCCGATCACCGAACTGTTCGCCCGGCCCACCGTGCGGCGGCTGGCCGACTGGCTCGCGGGTGGCGAGATGCGGGCAGCCCCCGCTGCCGTGCGTCAGGCGCAGCAGGGATCGGGCAGCGTGGCGATAGTGGCGATGACCGGACGGTTTCCCGGCGCTCGCTCGGTCGAGGAGTTCTGGGCCAACCAGAAGGCCGGTAAGGTCTCGATCACGCATTTCACCGACGCCGAGTTGCAGGACTGGTTCGACACGGAAACTCGCGCCGATCCGAACTTCGTCCGTGCGCGGGGCGTGCTGGATGAACCCGGGATGTTCGATGCCGACCTGTTCGGCATGTACCCGCGCGAGGCCGCGCTGACCGATCCGCAGCATCGCCTGTTCCTCGAGATCGCGCTTGAGGCGCTTGAGCGGGGCGGGCTCGATCCGCGGCGCTTTGCCGGGCAGGTCGGGGTTTTCGCCGGGGCCAGCATGCCAACCTACCTGCTCGGTCATGTCCTCGACGGGCGCGAGGCGGCGATGGAATTCGCCAGCAACTACCAGCTTGGCGAAATGCAGACGCTGGTCGGGTCGCTGCCCGATGCCTTGGCGACCCGCGTGGCCTACAAGCTCGACTTGCGCGGCCCGGCCATAACGGTGCTGAGTGCCTGCTCGACCTCGGCGGTGGCTGTGTTCCAGGCGTGCCAGGCGCTGGCCGCGGGACATTGCGACGCGGCGCTGGCCGGCGGCGTTTCGATCACCTTTCCGCAGCAGCGCGGTTACCTCTACCAGGACGGCGGGATGGGCTCTCGCGATGGCACCTGCCGGCCGCTCGACGCGCAGGCCTCCGGTACGGTGTTCGGTTCGGGCGCGGCGGTTGTGCTGCTGAAGCGGCTGGAAGATGCGCTGGCCGACGGCGACACGATCCATGCCGTGATCCGCGGCTGTGGGATCAACAACGACGGGGCGGCGAAGATCGGTTTCACCGGGCCGAGTGCCGCAGGCCAGGCCCGGGCGATCATGGCCGCCCACGCCCAGGCAGGGATCGATCCTGCCAGCATCGGCTATGTCGAACTGCACGGCACGGCCACGCCGCTGGGCGATCCGATCGAATTCGAGGGGCTCGTGGAGGCCTTCGGTCCGGGCGTGGCAACCGGTACCTGTGCACTGGGTTCGGCCAAGGCCAATATCGGCCATCTCGACGTTGCCGCAGGCGTCACCGGGCTGATCAAGGCGGCGCTGTGCCTGGCCGAGGAAGAGATCCCGCCGATGGCGCACTTCACCGCGCCAAATCCGCATATCGACCTTGCCGCCAGTCCATTCCGGATCGAGCGTGCATTGACGCCCTGGCCGCGCGGGGAAAGCCCGCGCCGGGCCGGGTTGAGCGCCTTCGGTGTCGGCGGCACCAATGTTCATATCCTGCTCGAGGAAGCGCCGGTGCAGCATCGCGCCGAGCCGCCGGTCGGCCTCCAGGTTCTCCCGCTTTCGGCCAAGACCGGCGCGGCGTTAGAGGCCCAGGCCCTGGCGCTTGCGGATCACCTCGAAGCCCAACCCGAACTCGCACTGGCCGATGTCGCCTTCACCCTGGCCGAGGGGCGATTGGCGCGGGGCGAGCGCGCCGCCGTTGTTGCCGAGACCGTGGAAGAGGCGGTTGCCAAGCTGCGCCAGCTGCCCAGGCGCGGCATCAAGGGAACGGCCAAAGACGCGCCGCCGGTGGTCTTCATGTTCCCAGGGCAGGGCTCGCAATACCCCGGCATGGGAGCGACCCTCTATCGCGACGAGCCGGTCTATCGCGAATGGATCGATCGCGGCGCCGACCTGCTTGGCACCCGGCTTGGCCAGGACCTGCGCAGCCTGCTGTTCGATCTGCCCGGCGGTGACGACGAAGCGCCGCATCCGATCCGTTCGACGGTCAACGCCCAGCCGGCGCTGTTCATCACCCAGCATGCGCTGGCGCGGCTGTGGATGGCGCGCGGGGTCCGACCCGCGGCGATGATCGGTCATTCGGTAGGTGAATTCGTTGCCGCCACGCTTGCCGGGGTGATGGACTTTGCCGATGCCCTGGCACTGGTTGTGCGCCGGGCAGAGCTGATGCAGTCCGCGCCTGCAGGGGCGATGCTGGCGGTGCGGACCTCGGAGAGCGAACTTGCGCCCTTGCTCGGTCCGGATCTCGACATCGCCGCGATCAACGCCCCCGCGTTATGCGTCGCCGCCGGACCGTTCGAAGCGGTCGCCGAGCTTGAGGCGCGGCTGGCCCTGGCCGAGATCGACTGCCGCCGCCTGCACACGTCCCACGCCTTTCATTCGGCGATGATGGACCCGGTCGTCCCGGAGCTGGAAAAGCTCGCCAGCACGGTCAGTTACGGCGAACCGACGATCCCCTATGTATCCTGTGTCACCGGCGAATGGGCTGGCGGCGCATCCGCTGCGAGCGGAGCCTACTGGGCCCGCCATTGTCGCGCCCCAGTCCGGTTCGGCAAAGCGCTGGCCACGCTGGTCAAGGACCAGGTCCCGGTCCTGCTCGAAGTCGGACCCGGGCGGGCGCTCACCACCTTTGCGAGCCAGGGACTGGAAAAGGGCCAGTATCTGGCGGCGATCACCTCGATGCCCGAATTCGTCGAGGCGGCGCGCGATCGCGCCATGTTCTATGAAGCTGCCGCCAGACTGTGGACTTGCGGTGGTGCGTCTGACTGGAGCTCCCTGTGGGGCCCCCAGCCGCGGCGTGTCGTAGTGCCGGCCTATCAGTTCCAGCGCCAGAACCACTGGATCGAATCCAAGCCCCGGGGCGAGGCGATCGTGCCTGCCCCATTGCCTGCATTGCAGGTCCTTTCCATCCCGGCGATCGCAGCGCCGACACTTGCCTCAGAGAGCATTGTCACTGCCATGACCAACAACACTCCCGCCCGCCCGCAATCCCGCCTGCCGCGTCTGTGCGCCGAGCTCGCCGGCATTTTCGAGGAGCTTTCGGGCGAAACCATCGACCAGGGGGACTGGGAAACGCCGTTCCTCGAACTGGGCTTCGACAGCCTGTTCCTCGGCCAGGTCGCCAGCAAGGTGCAGCGCCAGAACGGGGTCAAGGTGACCTTCCGGCAGCTGATGGCCGATTTCCCAAGCTGCGACGCCCTCGCCCGCCACCTCGATGCCGAGATGCCCGCGGAGGCCGCAGTAGTGGAAGCCGTGCCGGATGCCGGACCCGTTATTGCCGCAGTGACGGTCGCATCGGCCGCCCCGCTGCCGGTTCAGGCAGTTCCGGCCCTGCCGGTTGCGCCCCCTTTGGTTGGGCCCTCGTTGGTTG
>JBARAF010000052.1:0-6723 GCA_049791695.1 Croceibacterium sp. | reverse complement strand
GCCTGAACGGCCCGGGGGCGGCCGCTGTTCCTATGCCTGGGGCGGATTGAGCGCCTTCAGCCCGGCGATCCGCACCAGCAGTGCAATCAGCAGGGGCACCAGCACCAGGCTCAGCACCACCTTGGACAGCGCCTGCCCGGCGATCAGTTCCGCAATCGGCCGTTCACCGTAAAAGGCCACGGTGATGAAGATCAGCGTATCGACCACCTGGCTCAACATCGAAGCAATCGCCCCGCGCAGCAGCACCAGCTTGTCCCCGCCAAAGCTGATCCGCGTGAACAGGAACACGTTGAGCGACATCGACACGCCATAGGCAATGATGCCCGCGATCATCAGCCGCATCCCCTGCCCCAGGATGATCGGAAACGCCTCTTTCGCGGGCGGATACATCCCTTCGTCAGTCGGCAGCTGGATCACCACCCAAGTGAGGATGATCGCCGTGGTCAGCGGCACGAAGCCGAACCGGACCAGCGTATCGGCCACCTGCCGCCCGTAAAGCGTGGCCACGGCACTGGATATCGACACCAGCATCAGGAACGGGAAGATCCCCGCCTCCACCGCCAGCGGCCCCAGCGCCACCTGTTTCGAACCCAGAACCCCGGCGATGCAGGTCATCCCGCCATACAGCGTGGCGAACAGCAGCAGGGGCTTGGGCAGTGCGGCGAGCATATTGGGCTGGGTCATCGGCAGAGTGCTATTGCGCGCCGTGGCGGTTGAAAAGCCCCCCGGGCACAGAGCGGGGGATTTGACCTTTGGTTTCACTTGCCCAAGGTAGCGCGCACCCCAATCCGAAAGCGCCCTGATCCATGCCGCACCAACTGATCAACATTGCCGGCATCGCCGTGATCCTGCTGATCGCGTTCCTGCTGTCCAGTGCCCGGCGCAAAATCCGCCTGCGCGTGGTGGGCGCGGCCTTTGCCTTGCAGGCGCTGCTGGCCTTGCTGGTGCTGCGCACCCCGTGGGGCCGCGCGGTGATCCAGGGCATGGCAGACGGGGTTTCCGCCCTGCTCAGCTATGCCGGCAAGGGGACGGAATTCCTGTTCGGGGCCACGGCCAACAACCCGCTGGCGGGGTCCTTCGCCATGGGCGCGCTGCCGGTGATCATCTTCTTCGCCGCGCTGGTATCCGTTCTGTACCATCTTGGCGTGATGCAGCGGGTGGTCCGCTGGCTGGGCGGCGCAATCGCCTTTGTCACCGGGATCAGCCGGGTGGAATCGCTGGGCGCGGCGGCCAACATCTTCGTCGGCCAGTCGGAAAGCCCCTTGGTGGTGCGCCCCTATCTGGCCAGCCTGTCGCCGTCCGGCCTGTTCACGCTGATGACCGTCGGGATGTCCGGCGTGGCCGGCACCATCCTTGCTGCCTATGCCGGGCTGCTGGGCGAATCCTACCTACCGGTGCTGCTGGCGGCCGCATTCATGTCCGCCCCCGGCGGCATCCTGATGGCCAAGATCATCATGCCCGACGTGGATGAACCCTCCCCCGCGCTGGAACACAACATCGTCCTGCCCAAGGGCCGCATCAGTGCCGAAGGCCCGGCTGCCCTGACCGAAGGCGAAAAGCCGCACGAAGTGGAAGCCGCCGAAAGCTTTGACGAAGCAGGCCGCGCCGCCAACCTGATCGAAGCCGCCGCTCAAGGCGCGCAGACCGGTGTGCGGCTGGCCGTGGCGGTCGGCGCGATGGTGCTGGCTTTCGTGGCGCTGGTGGCGCTGGCCAACGGCCTGCTCGGCTGGGCTGGCGGGCTGGTCGGGTTCCCCGGCCTGTCGTTCCAGCAGATCCTTGGCTACCTGTTCGCCCCGCTGATGACGCTGATCGGCATCCCGTGGGACCAGGCCGACAATGCCGGGGCCCTGTTCGGGACCAAGCTGGTGCTGAACGAATTTGTCGCCTTCATCGATCTGGGTGCGCTGCCCGAAGGGACCTTCGATGCCCGCAGCCGGGCGATCATCACGTTCGCCCTGTGCGGCTTTGCCAATTTCAGCTCCATCGCCATCCAGATGGCGGTGACCGGCGGCCTGGCCCCCAACCAGCGCCCGGTGATCGCGAGACTCGGGCTGCGCGCGCTGGCGGCAGGCTCGCTCGCCAACCTGATGAGCGCGGCGCTGGCGGGGCTGCTGCTGCCGGGCTGAGCCCCAGTTGTTGCACCGCACCACGAAATGCTGCCCCCTGTTGCATCCCGGCAACAGGGGAAAATTTCAAATGAAATCAAAGCTGTTTCTATCGGAAATCACTGGATTTACATCCATTTGGTGGGCGTAACCAATCTGTCACGAATTTGACCCTGTTGTGTCTTGGACCCCACTTAGGGCACGGCCCGAACACCGCTAGACAGAGGGCCTTCCCCCATGAAAATGAAGCTTCTTTTCGCTGCCAGCACGCTCAGCGTCGCTGCCGCATTCGGCGTGGCTGCTCCGGCCGCAGCCCAGCAGATTACCACCGGGATTGAAGGCACCGTCAATGACGATGCGGGCAATGCAATTGCCAATGCCACCGTCACGGTCACCGATACCCGCACCGGCGTTTCCCGCACCTTGACCACGGGCAGCAACGGCACCTTTTCCGCCACCAACCTGATCACCGGCGGACCTTACACTGTCACGGCTGCAGCCGAAGGGTTCGAAGGCCAGACCATTTCCGGCCTCAACACCACGCTGCAGGGTAACACCGGCCTGACCTTCAACCTGACCACCGGCGGCGGCGCGATCATCGTTTCTGCCAGCCGTGTTCGCGTCACCACGCTGGCCACCGGTCCTGGCACCAGCTTCACCAGCGAAGTGCTGGAAGCCGCGCCGACCTTCAACCGCGACGTGCGCGACATCATCCGCATCGATCCGCGCGTCAGCCTAGACCGTGACGATGGCGGCTCCGGCCAGGATCGCATCAGCTGCCTTGGCGGCAATGATCGCGGCAACGCCTTCACCGTGGACGGCATCAGCCAGGGCGACGTCTATGGCCTGAACGACACCGGCTTCTCCTCCCGCAGTTCCACCCCGCTGCCTTATGATGCGGTGCGCGAAACGCAGGTCCAGTTTGCCCCGTTCGATGTCCAGTATGCCAACTTCACCGGCTGCGCGATCAACGTGGTGACCAAGTCCGGCGGCAACGATTACCACGGCACCGCCTTCTTCGAATATTCCGACAGCGGCATGCGCGGCACGCGACTGCCCAATGCCATCCCCGGCGGTCCCGACGTCGCGGTTGCCCCGATCAAGCCGGACAAGCGCTGGGGTGCCAGCCTGGGTGGCCCGATCATCAAGGACACGCTGTTCCTCTATGGCGCCTACGAGCACCAGGAAGCAGGCCAGTCGCAGGATGATGGCCCCGCAGGCGCTGGCTACCCGAACTCGCAGGCCGGTGTTCCAGTGGCGGCGTTCAACGAAATCTCGCAGGTTCTGAGCAGCGTCTACGGCATCGAAACCGGCCCGCTGGTCACCAACCGGCCGTTCACCAACGATCGCTATTTCGCGCGCGCCGACTGGCAGATCACCGACGGCCACCGTCTGGAAGCGACCTATCAGCGGATGGAAGAAGCCAGCGTGCGCGCGGACGATCTGTTCACGGGTAACTCGCCGCAGGCCGTGGGTGAAAACACCTTCTATCTCAGCGGCACGAAGTCGAACTACTATTCCGGTCGCTTCTACTCGCAGTGGTCGGACAGCTTCTCCACCGAACTGCGCTATTCGCGTTCCGAAGTGGTCGATCGGCAGGATCCGATCGGCGGCGGCGAAGCTCAGTCGGGCAGCCCGATCTATCGCATCATCGTGGGCATCGATAACCCGGCTGGCACGGTTGACGGCACCGTGATGGCCGGGCCGGGCAGCAACCGTTCCGCCAACGACCTGCAAACCACCGTGGAACAGTACCGCGCTGTCGGCACCTGGGATGCGGGCGATCACAAGGTGAAGTTCGGCGCAGAATTGAACCGCGCGGACATCTTCAACCTGTTCGTATCCAACGCGACGGGCACCCTGGTTTTCCGCAACATCAACGATCTGCGCGCAGGCCTCCTGTCGCCGGGCACCGGTAACAACCAGACCAGCACCACCCCGGCCAACGTCGTCAGCGGCGCCACCGAAGGTGCTTTCATCAACTACACCGTCAACGGTGACATCAACGAAGCTGCCGCCGCCTTCAAGCGCGACATCTTCTCGGTGTTCGTGCAGGATGAAGTGCAGGCGTCCGATCGCCTCAGCGCGGTGTTCGGCCTGCGGGTTGACTGGTTCCGGGGCGATGCCCCGCAGCTCAACACCAACTTCGTCTCGCGCTATGGCTTTGCCAACACCACCGGGTTCGACGATCTGGGCACCTTGTTCATGCCGCGCGTCGGCGCGACCTATGAAATGGACGATTTCGCAGTCTTCGCCCGTCCCAAGCTGACTGGCGGCCTCGGCATCTTCTCCGGCGGTGATCCGCTGGTGTGGTTCGGCAATGCTTTCCAGAACGATGGCATTTCCTTCGCCCAGGGCTCCACCCAGGGCGGCACCTGCGCTGCCGGCCAGATCGACGTGGTGACCAACGGGACCTTCACCGGCATCCCGACCTGCGCCCTGACCAATGCCTCCACCTCGGCGGCACGCGGCCTCGGCTTCACCCAGGCGATTGATCCGAACATCAAGCCGCAGTCGGTGCTGCGCGGCAACCTCGGCTTCTCTGCTGAACTCAACTTCACCGAAACCGGCTTCTTCAGCGGCTGGAACCTCAACCTCGATTACATCTGGAGCCGCTACCTCAACCCGTACAACGTGGTTGACCTGTCGCAGGTGCCCAACCCGACCCGCGGCCTGAACGGCTTCGCGATTGATGGCCGCCCGGTCTACGTCACGATCGATCCGACCAACGCCGGTTGCTCCGCGCAGTTCGTCGGGGCCACCCCGACGCCGGTGTACAACGGGGTCACCGCGGCTTGCATCACCACGTCGCGCGAAGACGAGCTGATGCTGACCAATGCCCGTGGCTTCAACTCGCAAAACGCGTCGTTCATCCTGTCGAAGTACTTCAACGGCGGCCTGTTCACCTCGGGCGGCTCCTCGTTCGTCAGCCTGGGCTATGCCTGGTCGGGCGCCAAGGATCGCCGGGCGATGTACAACTCGACCGCCGGTTCGAACTACGACATCACCGCGGCAGCCGATCGGCAGAACCCCGCCGCATCGCGCGGGTTCTATTCCAGCAAGCACAACTTCACCCTGTCGACCTCGTTCGCGGAAGAATTCGTGCCCGATCTGGAAACCCGCTTCGGGGTCACCTTCGTCGCCCGTTCGGGCCGGCCCTACAGCCTGACCTTCACCGGCGGTTCGGTGTTCAACGACAACGCCTCGGGCACGGACAACGCGCTGGTTTACCTGCCCAGCAGCATCACCGACCCGAACCTGTCGCCGCTGTCGAACATGACGGAAGTTCAGAAGCTGATCGACTTCGCCAAGGGCCTGGATTGCGCCAAGGGTTCGCTGGGGCAGACGATCGAGCGGAACACCTGCTCGAACGACTGGTACTTCGATCTGGATCTGTCGCTGTCGCAGGAAATCCCCGGTCCGGGCAGCTTCTTCGGGATGCAGGACAAGCTGAAGCTTTTCGCCAGCTTCGACAACTTCCTGAACTTCCTCGACAGTGACTGGAACGTCCAGCACCGCCGCGATTTCGGCGGCCGCCAGGACATCGCCACCACCACCGGTGTTGACGCGCAGGGTCGCTACATCATCACCAGCGCCTCTGGTACGAACACCTTCGCCAGCGACAACGCGATCAACGTCAGTTCCTCGGTGTGGCGCCTGAAGGTCGGCGTCAGCTACAAGTTCTGACCCCGCCCACGCGGCGTTTGCTTCAAGCAAAAAAGGGGGCGGTACCTTGCGGTGCCGCCCCTTTTTTCGTGGTGTTCGCGAACCTTGTGCAGTTGCTGAGTACTTACCGTCGCGGAGGAACCTTTACCTCGGTCAAGCTATGCGACCACACCACTCCGGCGGCCGGACAGTTCACCGGCAGGGTGACCCATGTCAGCGAGGCCCAGTGCCGGTCGAACCAGGTGGAGATCCGGTAGCACCATCGTCCGACGGGGCCCGGTTGAGCTGCCGGGCATAAAACCAACCAATGCCGATGAGGCTAAAGCCAAGGGCGACGAAGCTCGCAATGCGGGCGAGGCTCTCGAGCCCGGCTGCGTCGACCAGGAAGACCTTCAGGACCGCAAGCACCATCACCGCCAGAGAACCAATCCGCCAAGTCCGCTCGTCGCGCCGCGTACCCCAAAGCAAGAACAGAATGGCCAGCAAGATGCCAGTGATCGAGCGGAGCAAATCTTCGCCCTCCCCCATGGCGATGGCGGTGAGGTCCGTGCCGGAAAACGCCTGCCGCAGGGTGCTGAAAGCAAAAAGGCTGATCAGAGCCATCGTGACGCCGTCCACGGCAGGGCGGAATTGGGCAATCGATGAAGGATCAGGGCGTTTATGGCGCTCCACTCAGGGCAGATCACCGCCTTTGCGCAGACGCCCTCCAGCCTGAAGGCAGGCGATGATCAACCCCTTCCAGGCGCTTCCTGTTTGCTCGCAGGCCGAACGCAAAAAAGCCCCGCTGGGTACAGCGAGGCTGGGATGTGTAATGTGAGGTATATGTTGGTTGCGGGGGTTGGATTTGAACCAACGACCTTCAGGTTATGAGCCTGACGAGCTACCGGGCTGCTCCACCCCGCGTCACCATGTTGTCCGGCTGTAGATCCGGAGACACAAAAGCCGCCGCTCG
>JBARAF010000051.1:0-3182 GCA_049791695.1 Croceibacterium sp. | reverse complement strand
GATCCCCGATAGCGCTGTGGAAGATCCCGAAAGTTGGGCCGGGCAGGGCGTCCCTGCGGAGGAGCAGGTGGCCGATGGCGCTGATCCGCTGCCCGATCTGCAAGCAGATTCCCCGCTGGCGGAAATGCCGCTGATCGACATTCCCTGGCCCGAAGATGCGGACCTGCCGCAACTGGCCCCGCTGGAACCGGAAACCGGGGTCGAATTTGCCGCGCCGGAAGAAGATGTCGGACCGGCAGTGGTGCTGGCCGGCGTCGATGTGCGCATTTCCGACGAACTGGTGCTCGGCTTCCCGGCGGACGACGCGCTGTTCCCTGAACGTGATGCCTTCGTTGACCGCTTCCGCGACCTGTCCACGATCGAAGAACTGGACGATGAGGGGAATGTCGGCCGGCTGGTGGCGCAGGCCAATGCCGATCAGGCGCTGCTGGAACGGCTGCTGCGAATTTATGGCTATTACGACGGGCAGGTGTTCCGCAGCGTCGGCGGCGCGGCGGATGCTGCCGCCCAGGATGCCTCGGCTCAAGCCCCTGCCGCCGATGCTGCCGGCCCGGCCGCGCCGCCCCCTGAAACTGCGCCGCGCCAGGCCAATGTCAGGTTTGATATCGAACCGGGCCGCCAGTACCGGTTCGGCCTGATTGACCTGGGCGATCTGCCCCTGGCCGTGGCTGATTTCACCCAGTTGCGCGCGGCCTTCGGGCCTGACAGCGGGGAGCCGCTGTTGTCCGACGCAATTGTTCAGGGCCGTTATGACCTGGACCTGGCGCTGGGCGAAAGCGGCTATCCTTTCGCCAAGATCGGCGATCCTGATCTGCTGGTCGACCATGCCCGTGGCGAAGGCGATCTGGAAATGATGGTGCGGCCGGGGGGCAAGTACAATTTCGGTCGCGTAACCAGCAGCCTGCCGCAGTTCCTGTCTGCCGATCACCTGGAAGACATTGCCCGGTTTGAACCCGGTGACTTGTACCAGCGCAGCCTGGAACTGGACCTGCGACGGGCAATCCTGGCCACTGGCCTGGTTGCCAGCGCGCAAGTGACTCCGGTGCAGGTGACGCCGCCCACGGATGGCCAGCCGGGCACGGTGGACGTTGCCGTGGAACTGACCCCGGCGAAGCTGCGCACCATTGCCGGATCGGTCGGTTACGGCACGGGCGAAGGTTTCAAGGTGCAGGGCAGCTGGGAACACCGCAACCTGTTGCCGCCCGAAGGTGCCTTGCGCGTGCGCGGCATTCTGGGCACCAGCGAACAGTTGCTGGGCGCCACGCTGACCAAGAACAACTTCCACGGCCGCGATCGCATCCTGACGCTGGACGCATTTTTCAGCACGATTGATTACCAGTCCTATGACGCGCGCACCGTATCGTTGATCGGGCGGTTCGAACGGGTCAGCACCCTGCTGTTCCAGAAACCGTTCACTTATGGTGCCGGGTTGGAGCTGGTGGCGACGCAGGAAAGCGAAGTCAAATCAGGCACCAAGACCGGGCCGCGCCAGACCTTCTTCATCGCCGCGCTGCCAATGCAGGCACAAATCGATACCAGCAACAACCTGCTCGACCCCACGCGCGGCTTCCGCCTGGGCACGCGCCTTTCGCCGGAAATTTCCCGGGTCAACGGCAGCAATTCGACCTACCTGAAGGTCCAGTTCGACCTGAGTTACTATCGCCCCGTGACCGACAGCGTGGTGCTGGCCGGCCGCGCCCGTGTGGGCACCATCGTAGGTGCGGGTGTTACTGAAATCGCCCCGTCGCGGCGTTTCTATGCCGGTGGTGGCGGTTCGGTGCGCGGCTATGGCTACAAGGCGATCGGGGAGCGCAACACGCTGGGCGAGCCCAATGGCGGCCGCTCGCTGGTGGAACTTTCGGCTGAAGCGCGCATCCGCACCGGGCTGATGGACGGCGCGGTGTCGGTGGTGCCGTTCGTCGATGCCGGGGTGGTCGATACGGGGCCGACCCCGGGCCTCAGCGATATCCGCATCGGCGCGGGCGTGGGCGTGCGCTATCACACGCCATTCGGGCCCTTGCGGCTGGACGTGGGCGTGCCGCTCAATCCCGGGCCGGATGATGCCAGGTTCGGCGTCTATGTCGCCCTGGGGCAGGCATTCTGATGGCCGAAGTGGCGGAACCAACCACGACCGCTGCCGCGCCGCGACGCCGTTCGCTGGTGATGCGTGTCGCCCGCTGGGTGGGGGTTCTGCTGGTGGCACTGCTGGTGCTGCTGGCCGCAACGATGGCCTTTTTGCACACCGCGCCGGGGCGGCAGTTCATCGTCGACCAGGTGGCGGGCATTGCCCCTGCCAGCGGGTTGAAGGTGGAGGTTGGCCGGATCGAAGGATCGGTGCTGTGGAGCTCCACGCTGCACGACGTGAAGTTCCGCGATGCGAAGAACCGGCTGTTCCTGGAAGTGCCGGAGGTCGATCTCAACTGGCGGCCGTTCCTGTTCTTCTGGCGCGGGCTGGATGTGCGGCACCTGGTGCTGCACCGGGGCACGCTGTACCTGCCGCCGGATCTGGTCCCGGGCGATCCTGACGCGCCGACCCTGCCCAATTTCGACATCCGGGTGGACCGGTTCGTGATCGATGACCTGACCATTGCCAAGGGGCTGCTGGGGGACGAACGCAAGGTCGATTTCCGCGCCCGGGCGCATGTGACGGATGGCCTGGTATATCTGAATGCCAATGGCGACCTGGGCGGCGGAGACGTGATCCGGGCCCTGGTCAATGCGGAACCGGACGGCAACCGGTTCGACATGGACCTGGATTATCGCGCCCCCGCAGGCGGGCTGCTGGCAACGCTGGTGGATGCGCAGGACAGCCTGCGTGTGCGGCTGGCCGGGGATGGCACCTGGCGCAAGTGGGACGGGCGTCTGGTCGTCAACCAGGGCGCGGATGTGATCGGCGCTCTGAAGATTGCCAACCGGTCTGGCCGGTACAAGGGCACCGGGCAGGTGCGGCCCGGTGGCTGGTTAACCGGCTTGCCGGCGGCGGCGCTGGGGCCGGTAGTCAATGTGGCGGCCATCGGGACGCTGGATGCCAGCGTGCTGGATGGTTCCGTCGCGCTGCGCGGCCGCGGGGTGGATGCCGATGGTGAAGGCCGCATCGATCTGGGCAACAACCTGCTGGACGGGGTGCTGCTGGACCTGGCCCTGCGGGACAGCAAGCTGTTCGGTCCGGGGCTGGTGGTGGA
>JBARAF010000050.1:0-3968 GCA_049791695.1 Croceibacterium sp. | reverse complement strand
GCGCTGGGTGCCTGCGCCACCGTTCCGGCGGATCGTGCCCCCGCACCTGACATATCACCGGTCACCGTCGGCCTGATCGCCATCAACGATTTCCACGGCAACCTGGAACCGCCGAAGCAATCAGTCGAAGCCACCGCCCCCGATGGCAGCAAGCTGCGCGTCCCGGTGGGCGGGGCGGCCTACCTCGCCAGCGCAATCGACACGCTGCGCGGCAAATATGCCAACAATCTGGTGGTCTCTGCCGGGGATCTGATCGGGGCATCGCCGATCACGTCATCGCTGTTCCTGGATGAACCGACCATCGGGGTGATGAATCGCATCGGGCTGGATTTCAACGCGGTCGGCAATCACGAATTCGATCGCGGCTGGGCAGAACTGCTGCGGATGCAGAACGGCGGCTGTGAAAAGCTGACCATGCGTCAACCCTGCCGCGTGGAACCGCAGTTCCGGGGGGCCAAATTCCGTTTCCTGGCGGCGAATGTTGCGACCGAAAAAGGCGACACCCTGTTCCCCGCCAGCGCCATGCGCAGTTTCGGCAGCGGTGCGGGCGCGGTGCAGGTGGGGCTGATCGGCCTGACATTGCAGGACACCCCCAACCTCGCCTCCCCCTCCGGCGTTGCCGGGCTGACCTTCGGGGACGAGGCTGACGCGATCAACCGCGAGGTGGCCAAGCTGAAGGCGCAAGGTGCCGATGCGATTGCCGTGCTGATCCACCAGGGGCTGTACACCACGGTGCCCTATAACGATCACGGCTGTGGCGGTGTGTCCGGCGGGTTGTTGCCGATCCTCGCCCGACTTGATCCCCGGGTCGATCTGGTGATTTCCGGCCACACCCACTGGGCCTATGTCTGCGATTATGGCCAGATCGACACGACACGGCCGTTCCTGGTGACCAGCGGCGGCGTCTATGGGGAACTGGTGACCGACATTTCCCTGCAGATCGATCCGGCCAGCGGCAAGGTCCTGTCCCGCCGGGCCGACAACGTGCTGGTGCAAAGCGAAGCCTATACCGCCACGCGCGGAGATGTGCCGACCAGCGACCTGTTCCCGCGCTTCGCCGCCCGGCCTGATATTGCCGCCTATGTCGGCACTTATGCCGCTGCGGTGAAAGCAGAGGCAAACCGCGTGATCGGCTATCTTGATGGCGGTGCGGCCTTCAAACCTGTCAAGGCCACCAACGAAACCGCACTGGGCAACCTGATTGCCGACATGCAACTGGCTGCCACTGCCGCGCCAGACCGTGGTGCGGCGCAAATCGAGCTGATGAACAACAGCGGCATCCGCGCCGACCTGGCCCCGGCGGCTGACGGGGCGGTCACGTTTGGTGCGATCTATGCAGTGCAGCCGTTCGCCAACACGCTGGTGACCCGCAGTTACACCGGCATGCAGTTGAAGGCGTTGCTGGAGCAGCAGTTCGATACCGCCGGGTTTGATCAGGCCTTTTCCCCGTCCGCCGGGTTCACCTACGCCTTTGACCTGTCGCGTCCGCTGGGCGCGCGGGTATTCGACGTGATGTTGAACGGGCAACCGATTACCGACAGCGCCACCTACCGGGTGACGATGAACAGCTTCCTAGCCAATGGCGGGGACAATTTCACCGTGTTCCGCGACGGGACCAACACGGTCAACGGCGCGGTGGACCTGGACGCGGCGGAAGAATGGTTTCGCTCCTCGCCCCGCCAAATGCTGCCGGCGACAGGCCGCATCCGCAACCTGACGCCGGCGCAGTAAGGCTTAGCCGAACAGCTTGTTCGCGGTGTTCGCCACGCGGCGGCCGAGGTAACGGGCGCCGTCCAGCTCGATTTCGCTGGGCTGGCGGCTGCCGTCGCCATTGGCGATGGTGCTGGCACCATAAGGCGATCCGCCGTTGACCGCATCGTTGCTGGTCTGGGCGGTGAAGCCATAGTCCAGCCCGACAATAGTCATGCCGAAGTGCAGCAGGTTGGTCAGGATCGAAAACTGGGTGGTTTCCTGCCCGCCGTGCTGGCTGGCGCTGCCGGTAAAGGCCGCGCCGACCTTGCCGTTCAGTGCGCCCCTGGCCCACAGGCCGCCAGCCTGATCGAGAAAGGCGGCCATCTGGCTGCTGATGCGGCCGAACCGGGTGCCGGTGCCAACCACGATCGCGTCATAGTTTTCCAGATCGGCAATGGTCGCCACGGGCGCGGCCTGATCCAGCTTGAAATGTGCGCCGCGCGCGATGTCTTCCGGCACGGTTTCGGGCACGCGCTTGATGTCCACCGTGGCACCAGTTTCGCGCGCGCCGGCGGCAATGGCTTCGGCCATCTGTTCCAGGTGGCCATAGGTCGAATAATAGAGGACGAGAACGCGGCTCATGGCAATGCTCCAGGATCTGGCAATTGGCCCGGTGGCAGCCTTGGCCACCACCGGGCGCGGGGGGTGAAGGGGAGATAGGGCCAGACCCTCTGCCGGGAAACCCGGAATGTTTCGGCTTGTTTGTTCGAATTATCCGAACGATCAATCGCGCTGGGCCACCCCGGTTATCGGGCGGTGCTCCACCGTGTCGCTGATGTCGGCAACCATTTCGTCGAACAGGGCCTCGTAATGCTTGATCGCCTGGCGCAGGTCTTCGGTCGAAGCCTGCCCGCTGGCCAGCCGTTCGGTAATCGTGTGCCCGGCCCGGTAATGGCCGGCCATCGTGCCATGATCCACAGTCAGGTCTTCATACCGGCGGTCAAAATCCGCCATCGGATAGCCGCGGACCTGCAGCATCCGCGTTATCAGCCGGTCGGCGTGCAGGACTGCTTCCGGCGGGCTGTCGACGAACACCGATTTCACTTCCAGCCATTCACGGCTGAAATCGCGCCGCTCCACGGGCGTGAGCGGGCGAATGTCCAGCGCGGCAACGCGATGTGCCCGCTCCACCAGGTTGGCTTCCGCCTTGGCCCGGTGGCCGGTTGCTTCCACTGTCCGGTCATATTCCGCACCAAACTGGTGGCGCAGGGCCGTACTTTGCCGCCGCCGCATGGCCTGCCACAGCAGGACAATCGCCAGCAGCGCTGCGCCGATCAAGACCAGGATGAGTATGTCGCTTTGCTGCATCAGGATTCTCCATAGGAATCCCCCCGGCACCCACTGCCCATGCAACGGTGCGGAACGGCAGGCGTTCCGCGAAAGCGTTACATCCGGAACACCCCGAAGCGCGGCACTTGGCCAATCGGAGCTTCCAGGCAGGCGGCAAGTGCCAGCCCCAGCACATCGCGAGTTTGCGCAGGGTCGATCACGCCATCGTCCCACAGCCGCGCGGTGGCGTAATACGGGTTGCCTTCGCTTTCGTACTTCTCGCGGATCGGTGCCTTGAATGCCTCCGCCTGTTCCGGCGACCAGTTGTCCGCATCGCGGTGGACAGTGGCGAGCACGCTGGCGGCCTGTTCGCCGCCCATCACGCTGATCCGCGCATTGGGCCAGGTGAACAGGAAACGGGGGGAATAGGCCCGGCCGCACATCCCGTAATTACCCGCACCAAAGCTGCCGCCGATCACCACGGTGATCTTGGGCACTTGCGCTGTCGCCACGGCGGTAACCAGCTTGGCCCCGTGCTTGGCGATGCCTTCTGCTTCATACTTGCCGCCGACCATGAAGCCGGAAATGTTCTGCAGGAACAGCAGCGGGATGCCGCGCTGGCAGGCCAGTTCGATGAAATGCGCGCCCTTCTGCGCGCTTTCGGAAAACAGCACGCCATTGTTGGCCAGGATCGCCACCGGCGTGCCCCAGATGTGTGCGAAGCCGCAGACCAGGGTGGAGCCATAGAGCGCCTTGAATTCGTGGAACTCGCTGCCGTCCACCAGCCGCGCGATTACCTCGTGCACGTCATAAGGTGCGCGCACATCTTCCGGCACCAGCGCGTAAAGGTCTTCGGCAGGGAATTTGGGCGCAACCGGTTCTCTCAAGTTAACTTGAGGTTCTGTGGTTTGTCCGAGATGCGACACGATATCGCGCAGGATCGTCAG
>JBARAF010000049.1:0-6443 GCA_049791695.1 Croceibacterium sp. | reverse complement strand
GTTCTGCGAAGCGCCCAGCCCGCTGGGCCAGCAGGCAATCGGGGCCAACCTGGCCGCAATCGAACGGCTGGCGCGGCTGGTGCCGGTGCAGGTCGGCCCGGCCCCGGCCGGCGCGGCGATGCAGGTGACCGCCGGTTCCGACGTGTTCGTGATCCCGCTGGAAGGCGTGATCGACATCGACGCTGAAAAGGCCCGCCTGACCAAGGCCCGCGATGTGTCGCTGAAGGAAGCCAAGTCATTGGAAGGGCGGTTGAACAACCCGGCCTTTGTCGAAAAGGCCAAGCCCGAAGCGGTCGAAAAGGCCCGCGCCGACCATGCCCACCATGCGGCGGAAGCCGAACGCATGGCCGCGGCGCTGGTGCGGTTGGGGTGATTCAGGGGAGCACATCCCGGTGCTGACCCTCGCCACCCAGACCCCGGGCGAGCCGGAGATTTTCGCCAGCCTGCAAGGCGAAGGCCCGTCGCAAGGAAAGCCCTGTGCTTTCGTGCGCCTGTCGCGCTGCAACCTTGCCTGTACGTGGTGCGACACGCCCTACACCTGGCATTTCACTGGCGACAACCGCCCGCACCGGCAGGGTGAGGTCTATGATCGCCCGACCAACCAGGTGACTTTGTCCGAAAGCGAGGTGGCCGAACGGATCGCAGCGCTGGGGCAGGCGCGGCTGGTGGTGACCGGTGGTGAGCCCTTGTTGCAGGGCCCCGCCCTCGCCCGCCTGCTGGCCTTGCTGCCGGGCGTGACGGTGGAAGTGGAAACCAATGGCACCGTGGCCCCGCACCCCGCGCTCGATCCGCTGGTGGCGCAATACAACGTCAGCCCCAAGCTGGCCCATTCGGGCAATGCCCCCGACCTGGCCCTGCCTGCCGAACGGCTGGACGCCTGGGCGGCAGACCCGCGCGCCAGCTTCAAATTCGTGATCGCCACGCCGGGGGATGTGGACGAAGTGCTGGCCCTGGCCGCCCGCCACGCGATCCCCCATGCGCGGATCTGGCTGATGGCCGAAGGGACCGACGTGGCCACGCTGGAGGCGCGCGAACAGTGGCTCGCTCCGATGTGCATAAGCCACCAGATGACTCTGTCCAAACGCTTGCACATTCAACTATTCGGCGACACAAGAGGTACATGAGCCAGGCCCCTGCGCACCCCCGTGACCCTGCCCGGAAACCAGCCATGCGCGGCGACCTGACCGAAGGTCCGATCATGCGAACCCTGCTGATGTTCAGCATTCCGACGCTGCTCAGCAACATGCTCCAGTCGCTCAGCGGCACGGTCAATTCGATCTGGGTCGGCCGGCTGATCGGGGAAGATGCGCTGGCGGCCACGGCCAATGCCAACATCATCATGTTCCTGGTGGCGGGTGCCGCGTTCGGCTTCGGCATGGCGGCCACCATCCGCGTGGGCCAGCGGTATGGCGCGCGCGATATCGATGCCGCCCGCCGCACTTTCGGCACGGCCGCCGGCTTTTCATCGATGCTGATGCTGGCGATTGCGATCCTTGGCTATGCCACGGCCCCGGCCCTGCTGACCGCGCTGGAAACGCCGGGCAACGCCTATGGCCTGGCGCTGACTTATCTGCGGCTGATGTTCATCTCCATGCCGTTCATGATGGTGCAGGTGATCCTGACCATGGGCCTGCGCGGCACCGGTGATGCCCGCACGCCGCTGATCTTCATGGCAGTGACGGTGGTGATCGACACGGTGCTGAACCCGGTGCTGATTGCCGGATATGGCCCGTTCCCGGCGATGGGCATTGCCGGTTCGGCCATTTCCACGATCATCGCCAGCCTCGTCTCGTTCGCGGGGATGCTGGTCTATGTCTATGCCAAGGACCTGCCGCTGCGGTTGCGCGGGCCGGAACTGGCGTACCTGATCCCCAGCCGGGAGGAGATGGGCTTCATCATCACCAAAGGCCTGCCGATGGGCGCGCAGATGCTGGTGATGAGCGCGGCGGGCATCATCGTGATCGGGCTGGTCAACCGCGAAGGCTTGCTGATGACGGCCGCCTATGCCGCGGCGATGCAGCTGTTCACTTATATCCAGATGCCGGCGATGGCGATTGGCGGGGCGGTTTCGGCCATGGCCGCGCAGTTCATCGGCGCGAAGAAATGGCACCGGCTGGACCACATCACCCATGCCGGCGTGCTGGTGAATTTCCTGATGACCGGGGTGCTGACCGGGCTGCTGCTGGTGTTCGACCGGGCGGCGCTGGTGCTGTTCCTGGGGCCGGACAGCGCCGCCGTGCCGCTGGCCCGGCACATCCAGATGCTCGCCGGGTGGAGCTTCGTGCTGTTCGGCGTGACCATGGTCTATACCGCCACCATGCGCGCAGGCGGGGCGGTGTGGCTGCCGCTTCTGATCATCGCCATCGCGCTGTATCCGGCGCGGCTGGGCTTTTATTACCTGACTTATGAATGGCTGGGGCCGGATGCGATCTGGCTGTCGTTCCCGGTCAGCTCTGCCGTCGGGCTGGTGCTGGCCTGGGCGTTCTACCGCTATTCCGGCTGGCGGCGCCACGCGGTGCCCGAAAGCAGTGAAGAAGCGCAGGAACAGTCCCACGCCGATGGCGAACCCGCCGGGCGGATGGTCCCCGATTTGTAAGTGCGGGAGGCTCCCTCAGAGGGGAGCCTCGGAATGCCTACTTGCTCTGCGCGCGCCAGCGCTGGACTGTACGGATCACCGCATCTTCTTCGCCGCCGGTGGTGCGCCACAGCTCGGTGAAGCTGGGATCTTCAGACGCCGGGCGCTTGTTTTCTTCCAGGTTGTCGAAGGAAACCCGGATCGGGATCGCCACGCCTTCCCCGCAGATGATGCATTCGCGGTTGCGCAGTGCCGGGATGGAATCGAGGAAACCGCGTGCGCCTTCGGGCATCGCCGCTTTCACGAAAGCCTGGTCGCGGTCATTGTTCAGGCGCATCGAAATGATCGTGCCGCACTGTGACAGCACGCCTTCGGCCAGATCGCTTGGCCGCTGGGTGATCAGGCCCAGCGAAATGCCGTATTTGCGGCCTTCCTTGGCAATGCGACTGAGGATGCGGCCGACCGATGAGCCATCGGCGTTCTTTTCACTCGGCACGTACCGGTGCGCTTCTTCGCAGACCAGCAGCACCGGGCGCGGCTTTTCCTCACGGCCCCAGATCGCGTAATCGAAAACCATGCGGCTGAGCACGGCGACCACGGTGCTGGTGATGTCGCTCGGCACCCCGGACACGTCGATGATCGCAATCGGCTTGCCGTTGCTGGGCATGCGGAAGATCTTGCCGATGAAATCGGCCATCGTATCGCCCACCAGCATCCCGCTGAACATGAACTGGTACCGCGGATCGGCCTTCAGTTCATCGACCTTGGTCTTGATCCGCATGAACGGCGCGGTGGAAGTGGCCTTGTCCAGCCGGCCCATTTCATCCTGGATGATATTGGTCAGGTCGCTGAGCAGATAGGGGATCGGCGAATCGACGGTGATCTTGCCCAGTGCCTCGGCCAGACGGTTCTTGCCGCGCGCCTTCAGCAGGCACTTGGCCAAAATGTCGCTGTCTTCCTGCCGATCATTGCCGGTGGAATTGAGGAACACTTCGCAGTGTTCTTCGAAATTCATCAGCCAGTACGGCATCTGCAGGTTCGACACGTCGAAGATCATGCCGGTGGTCTTGAACGCGCTGGCATATTCGCCGTGCGGATCGATCATCACGATATGGCCCGCCGGGGCGCTTTCGCAAATGCGATGCAGGATCAATGCGGCGCTGGTTGACTTGCCGGTGCCGGTGGAACCCAGCAGCGCGAAATGCTTGCCCAGCATCGCATCGACGTACAGCCCGGCGCGGATATCGTTGGTGGGATAGACGGTGCCGATCTGAATCGAACTGCGCCCGTCACTGGCGTAGATCTGCCGCAGATCCTCGGTCGTGGCCGGATATACCAGCGCGCCGGGGATCGGGTACCGGGTAACCCCGCGGCGGAAGCCGTGGATGCGGCCGGTCAGCTTTTCTTCGCGCCCTTCACCCATGAAATCGATCGCGGCGATGATATTGCCGCCATCCCCGCGCCGGTCCTGTTTCTGGTTGCGCACGCTGGCCAGCAGCCAGCCGTCCGGAGTCTTGACCTTGACCTGGCTGCCAACCTGGCCCGCCAGCCCGATCGACGGATCGGGATCGTCGATGCATTCGTTCAGCCGTTGCAGGTCAAGCGCGATCAGCGATCCGGAGCCGGCAATTTCCAGCACCACGCCAATCGGCTGGTCGGAATTGCTGTTTTGCGGCTGCCGGGCCGGGGCTGCGACTGCCCCCGGTTCCTTGGCCGGGTCGAACGTGCTGAACTGCTGCGACATTTCCATCCTGCGGATCCCTTGTTACGGGACGGCCTATCGCGGACAGAGTTAAGATCGGGTCAATTCGTAGGCCTGATAGATCAGATCAGCGCGAACAGGCGCCCGGCCATCCAGCCCATCAGCAACGACAGGCCAACCACGATCAGGCCATAGATCATCGCACTGTCTTCCGCCCGGTCAGCCACCAGTTTTTCAAAGCCGGTCTTCCTCACCTCGACCTCGGCAATGGCGGACGCGATCACCCGGCCGCGCTGGATGGCGAAGGTTTCTGCGGTGTACGGCCCGGTGACCACGTTGGACGGCAAGGCAATCCGCGCCTGGTACAGCACCCCGCCGCTGATCGACACGCCTTGCGGGCTTTCCTGGTACAGGCGCTGGCGCTGGCGCAGGTCCACCAGCCCGGTGGTGAAGCGCGCCTGTTCCACCGGATCGATCGCCCCGCTGGGCGACAACTGCAGGTAATCCAGCCCCAGTTCGTAAATCGCGGCGGTCTTTTCATCCACGATCCGGTCAATCGGGCGGGAACTGGCGACGGCAAAGAACGACGGGGCAGATCGATAGGCCGTGCTGCCGGCGTTGACCCACATCCCCATCGCCTTGGCCTTTTCCCGCAGCAGAATGCTCTGCGTCGGGCCTTTCAGCACCACCACGATATCGTACGGTACGCGCGCGCGGTTGCCCTGCGGATCCAGAATCGCGCCATAAAGCAGCAATTCGGTGCCGGTGAAGCCTTGCCGCACCTGCACTTCATGCTGCGATACTTCGGGCACCAGCACCGGATCGCGCTGCGCGGTCAGCGTGGCAAAGGCCAGCAGGGCCAGCAAGGCCGACACCGGGCGTCGCAGCGCCATCACAGCGGGATCACCGTGTAGACCTCGTCCGGGCGGACCCCCAGGCCCCAGGCCATCCGCAGCGCCACCGCCAGCACGATCGCCGCCAGGATCAGGCGCAAATATTCCGGCTTGGCCGACTGGGCGATGCGCGAACCGATCTGCGCCCCGGTAACCGATCCCAGCAGCAGCAGCCCGGCCAGCACGATGTCCACCGCCCGTGTAGTCAGGGCATGCATCAGGGTGACGGCCATGGTCACGAACAGGATCTGGAACAGTGAGGTGCCGACCACCACGCCCGCGCTCATCCCCAGGATGTACAGCATCGCCGGAACCAGCACGAATCCGCCGCCAATGCCCATCAGCATGGTCAGGATGCCCACCACCACGCCCAGCAACAGCGGCGCAAATGGCGAGATGTACAGCCCGGAACGATAGAACCGCCAGCGCATCGGCAGGCTGGCCACCAGCGGATGGTGCCGGCGCTTGGCCGCGCGCGGGCGGCCCTTGCCCCTGGCCTTGCGCAGGGTCTGGATCGCTTCCTTGCCCATCAGCCCGCCGATGGTGCCCAGCATCACCACGTACAGGATGTTGATGACCGTATCGATCTGCCCCAGCGATTGCAGCAGCCGGAACAGCAGCGCGCCGATTGCCGCGCCAATGATCCCCCCGGCCACCAGCACCGCGCCCATCTGGTAATCGACGCCGCCGTTGCGGCTGTGGGCGAATACGCCGGACACGCTGGCCCCGGTCACCTGGCTGGCAGCACTGGCGGCAGCCACGGTGGGCGGCACGCCATAAAAGATCAGCAGCGGCGTGGTCAGGAACCCGCCACCAACCCCGAATACGCCAGAAAGGATGCCTGTCGCCGCGCCCAGCAGCACGATTACCAGCCCGTTGACCGCAAGGTTCGCGATGGGGAGGTAAACGTCCATGCTTCCAGCTAGACGATACCGGCGCTGGATTGAAGGTGAATGGGGCTAGAAACCAGCGGATAGTGTCAATGCGGGGCCACTGGCGGGTTGCGCATCGCCCGCCACGCGGAACCGGTAATCCACCGCCAGGCGGCTGCGGGTCTCGCCAATGCGGAATGCGAGGGTGGCACTGGGGCCGATATCCAGCCGCGCCGCGCCCTTTTGCGCCCCGTCCCACACGGCCCCGCCGGCGCTCAATTCCGCCCCGCGCAGCGCCAGCAGGGGCCGGTCCACCCGCGCCTGTCCATCGACAAACCCGGTGGCGTAATCCCCGCCGACATAGCCCGCCTGGACGTACCCTTCCGCCCGCGCGCCCAGTG
>JBARAF010000048.1:0-2790 GCA_049791695.1 Croceibacterium sp. | reverse complement strand
CACCTCGAGATCCCAGACGCGCTGCGCCTTGGCGGCGGCATCTGGCACCCCGGCGGCCGTCATGACGTCAGCCACGTACTTGCGATAGGCGGCCTGGTTGGCCTTCATCCCCGCATCGGCGGACAGGTAATATTCGCGTTCCGGCATCCCCAGCCCGCCCTGCAGGACGTAAGGCATCACCTCGCCGCCGATCAGCGCCTGGCTGACGAACAGGCCGAACAGGTTTTCCGTCCCGAAATCGGTGGCGTTGAGCGGATCGACATCGGCGCGGACACCGGCCCCCATCAGGGATGCCAGCTGTGCCTTGTCCTTGATCGCGGCGATCTTTGCCAGGTCAGCCTGGACCGGCTGCATCCCCAGCTTGTCGATCGTGGCGGTATCGAGGAAGGCGTCGTAATAACTTTTCACCAGCGCCGCCGGAGTTCCGGCCTCGGGGGCGGACTTTTCCAGTTCGTCGACCAGGCTGGCGAGTTGTTTTTCGGTCTGCTGGTCGGCAATCCAGAAGCCGCCGATGCTGGAACGGTCGGCCGGAATCTCCGTCGCCTTCATCCAGCCGCCGTTGGCATAGCTGTACCAATTGTCACCCGGCTTCACCGCCTTGTCCATCGCGGCAAGGTCAATCCCGACTTCAGTGCCCGCAACGGGCGCTTCGAGGACGGTGTCCCCGTTCGAACAGGCAACGGGGCCAAGGGTGGCAGTGGCAACACCCAGCAGCAGGGCGGCAATCAGGCGGTTCTTCATCCGGCAGTCCTCCGTGGCACCGGTTGGCCCCGGCGCTTTTGGTTACGAATGGAACCGCTTAGGACGCAAAAAGCTGCCCGGCAAGAAGCGCCGGTCAGCCTGGCAATGCCGTTGGTCGATTGGGGCCGGGTCCGGCGCGAGGGTTTAGGGTGCGGGAGGCGATCAGTGCCCCAGCGCCTTACCCCCGCACAAATGCCTCGGCCGGAAGGTCCATCAGGGCGTCGGCCCCGGCTTCCACCTTGCGGCGCAGGGTCGCGCAATCGGGCAGGCTGCGCAGGGCGTAATGGCGCGCGGTCACCAGCTTGGCAGCGCAGAACGGATCGGCCTGATCCGGCAGCGCAGCCTGGGCCAGCCGCAGCCACATCCAGCCGATCGCAACCACGCCCAGCAATTGCATGAAGGCATAGGAGGCACCGCCCAGATCGTTCGGGTTGCCCTTGCCGGCATTGATGAGCCACTGGCCCGCCTCGCGCAGTTCATGCACCGCCACGGTTAGCGGGGCGGACAGGAAATGCAGGTCTGCCGGGGCATCGCCGCAAGTGGCGAGGATGCGGCTGAGCAGCAGTTCCAGCACCACGCCTTCGTCCCGCGCCACCTTGCGGCCCGCCAGATCGAGCGCCTGGACGCCATTGGCGCCTTCGTACATCATCGCCACGCGGGCATCGCGCACGATCTGTTCCATGCCCCATTCGGCCACATAGCCGTGGCCGCCAAAAATCTGCTGCATCGCGACGGCAGTCTGGAACCCGCAATCGGTGCCATATCCCTTCAGCACCGGGGTCAGCAGGGTGACCAGCGCATCGGCTTCCTTGCGCACGGCGGCGTCTTCCGCCTGGTGCGACAGGTCGATCTGGGCGGAAGTCCACAGCACCAGCGCGCGGAACCCTTCGGTAAAGGCGCGGGCATCCATCAGCATCCTGCGCACGTCCGGGTGAACGATCAGCGGATCGGCCGCGGCGGCCGGATCGGGGCGCTGGCCGTTGCCCTTGCCCTGCTTGCGATCGAGCGCATAGGCGACGGCGTTCTGGTAAGCGAGTTCGGCCTGGGCCAGCCCCTGGTTGCCGCAGGACAGGCGCGCCGCGTTCATCATCACGAACATCGCGGCGAGGCCGGCGTTTTCCTGCCCGACCAGCCAGCCGGTCGCGCCGTCAAAATTCATTACGCAAGTGGCGCTGCCGTGGACGCCCATCTTGTGTTCGATGGACCCGCAGGTGGCCGCGTTGCGGGTGCCATCGGGCAGCACCTTGGGCACCAGGAACAACGAGATGCCGCGCGAGCCCGCAGGGGCATCGGGCAGGCGGGCCAGCACCAGGTGAACGATGTTTTCGGTCAGGTCCTGTTCGCCGCCGGAACAGAAGATCTTCTCGCCCGACAGGGTGTAGCTGCCGTCCGCCGCAGGTTCCGCGCGGGTGCGCAGCAGGCCGAGGTCCGTGCCGCAGTGCGCTTCGGTCAGGGCCATGGTGCCCAGCCATTCGCCGGATACCAGCTTGGGCAGGTACGTTGCCTTCAGCTCGTCACTGCCGACCGACATCAGCGCGGCAACCGCGCCGTGGGTCAGCCCCGGATACATGTTGAAGGCGTGGCAGGACGAATTGAGGTATTCTTCCACCACCGTCGCCAGCACGTGCGGCATCCCCTGCCCGCCGAACTGTTCCGGCAGGGCCAGCGTGCCCCAGCCCATTTCGCAATACTGGGCGTATGCGTCCTTGTACCCCGGCGGGGTGGTGACGGTACCATCGGCATGGCGGGTGCAGCCCGCGACATCGCCTGGCTGGTTCAGCGGAGCAATGACCTCGGCACAGAAGCGGCCTGCTTCGGCCACGATCGTTTCGGTCAGCTCCGCGTCCAGATGGTCCAGACGAAGCAGGCGATTGAGGACAAACAGCGTGTCCTTCGTGGGTGCGGTATAGCTAGGCATGTGTGCCCGTTAGCGCGGCTTAGTCGATGATGCGAGTCAGGGAATCGCCGTCAAGGCCGCGATAGAAGCAGCTGCGCGCTTGCGTGTGGCAGGCAGGGCCGGCCGGCGTGCATTTCAGGACCAGCGCATCC
>JBARAF010000047.1:0-3663 GCA_049791695.1 Croceibacterium sp. | reverse complement strand
CGTCAGACCATGCGCTCGCCCGCGCCATCGCGGCGGAAGTGCTGCGCTGGCTGGTCGATATCGACCTGTTGATCGACAGCGCCACCAAGCTGCGGCTGGCCGACGATGCCAAGGTACGCACCGTGCTGCGGATCATGCTGGCGCAATGGCTGCGGCTGGACACCCCGCCGCACGCAGTGATCGCCACCGGCCTGCCCTTGCTGACCGGTGGCCCCCGGCGGCTGGCGCACGGCGTGTTCTCCACGCTGGTGAAGCAGGAAGCGCGCCTGCCGGAAGCGCCGACCTTGCCGGAGGGCGTCGCCCATCGCTGGGGTGAACGGGCAGGCGCTATTGCCGCCGGCCTCGCCGTGCCGCCGCCGCTGGACCTGGCGCTGCGCGATCCGGCGGAAACGGCCGAATGGGCGGAAAAGCTCGGCGGCGTCAGCCTCGCCCCCGGCCATGTCCGCTTGCCGCGCGGGTCCGCAGTGGACAGCCTGCCGGGGTTTGAAGAAGGCGCCTGGTGGGTGCAGGATTTCGCCGCCAGCCTGCCCGCGCGCCTGCTCGGGCCGGGCGAAGGCCGCCGCGTGCTGGACCTTTGCGCCGCGCCCGGTGGCAAGACGCTGCAACTGGCCGCGCAGGGCTGGCAGGTGACGGCGCTGGATATTTCCAAGCGGCGGCTGGACCTGCTGCGCCAGAACATGGCCCGCACCGGGCTGGCTGCCACCGTGGTCACCGCCAATGCGCTGGAATGGAAGCCGGCCGAACCGTTCGATGCGATCCTGCTGGATGCACCCTGCACCGCCACCGGCACTGCTCGCCGCCACCCCGATGTGCTGCACCGGATCAGCGAGCGGCAAGTCGCCGAAATGACCGAGCTGCAGGCGGCGCTGGTGGCCCGTGCCGCCGGCTGGCTGACGCCAGGTGGGCGGCTGGTCTATGTCACCTGTTCGCTGGAACCCGAAGAAGGCGAACAGATCGCCGCTACGGTGGACTTGCCGCGCGAACCGGTCACGGCGGAGGAACTGCCGCAGGGCCTCGCCCCCACGGCCGAAGGCTGGCTGCGGACCGATCCCGCCATGCTCGCCGAACAAGGCGGCATGGACGGGTTCTTCATCGCCCGCTGGCGGGCCGGTTAAGCCTTCACCATCCGGGAATAGCTTTTGCGCAGCTTCATCAGCTTGGGCGGGATCACGGCCAGGCAATAGGGGTTCCGCTGCCCTTCGCCGTCCCAGTATTCCTGGTGGTAATCCTCCGCCGGGTACCAGGTGGCCGGGCCTTCGATCCTGGTCACGGCCTTTTGGCCCACATGTTCGTCGTTCCACTGCGCAATCGCCGCCTTGGCCGCTTCGCGCTGGGCATCGTCCAGCGGGAAGATCGCGCTGCGATATTGCGTGCCGCGATCGTTGCCCTGGCGGTTCAGCTGGCTGGGATCATGCGTGCCCATGAACACGTCGTAGATGTCTTCCAGGCTGATCACCTCGGTATCGAACGTCACCCGGATCGCTTCGGCATGGCCGGTATCGCCTTCGCACACCTGCTTGTACGTCGGATCGGGCACCGTGCCGCCGATATAGCCGCTTTCCACTTCGGTAACCCCGATCACGTCGCGGAACACGGCTTCGGTGCACCAGAAGCAGCCGCCTGCCACGATCACGGTTTCGGTCGCCATAGTCCTGTCTCCTTTGTTGTCCGCCAGATGGGGTGCGCCAAGGCGCTTGTCACCTGCTTGCACTCCATTAGTCTGCAGGGCGGGATCGGGATGGCGACTGGAGAGAGCATGACACGCGCACTGTTGGCAGCGGCACTGGCCGCATCGATAATCCCGCTGGCGGCACCGGCCCCGGCATTTGCGCAACAGGGCTTGGCCCAGCAACAGGCCGCCAATCCGGCCCTGCAGGCGGTGCTGGCGCATGAACGCCGCGCGGCGGACAAGGTGCGCGACAGCTTTCGCCATCCGGCAGAAACGCTGGAATTCTTCCAGGTGAAGCCGGGCATGACCGTGGTCGATTACATGCCGGCGGGCGGCTGGTTCACCCGCGTGCTGGTGCCATATCTGGGGCAGGGCGGCACTTACGTGGCGCTGAACCCGGATCTGCATCCGCGGCTGACCGGGTACTGGGACATGTACCGTGATACGGCCACCAAATTCCCCGTCCAGGCCCGCGAATGGACCGGGGGTGAAGGGGCACGGGTGATTGGCGCCAACACCAACGATGTGCCCGCCGAACTGAACGGCACGGTCGATCGCTTCCTGATCTTTCGCGAAATGCACAACATGCGCAGCTTTGGATGGCTGCACGACACCTTGCTGACCGCCCGAAAGCTGCTGAAGCCGGACGGCCTGCTGGGGATCGAACAGCACCGCGCCAAGGCCGATGCGCCTGCCGATTATGTGTTGGGGGCCAATGGCTATCAGCGAGAAGCGGACGTGATCGCCCTGATGGGTGCCTATGGGTTTGACCTGGTGGGCAAAAGCGAGATCAACGCCAACCCGGCCGATCCGGCCAACTGGCCGCAGGGCGTGTGGATGCTGCCCCCCGGTTATCGCGGAACGCCCGCCACCGAAACCGCCAAGCGGGCGGAACTGGACCGGATTGGCGAAAGCGACCGGATGACGCTGCTGTTCCGCAAACGGGCCTGAGCGGCTTTCGGTCAGTCGTGACAGGGCGGGCCGCCGGTAGACTTGCGGCGTGGCAATCCATATGTGGCGACACATGAGAGAAATCACTGTCGCCGCGCTGCAACTCCCGCTCGGTTCGTGGGACGAGGCAGAGAACATTGCCGCCGTTGGCGCACTGGTGGAACAGGCCGCCGCCAGGGGCGCACAGGTGATCCTGCCGCCGGAACTGTTTTCCAGCCCCTATTTTTGCCGGGTGGAAGATGACGCCTTGTTCGCGCTGGCCAAGCCGGTGGCGGAACATCCCAGCGTGGTGGCGATGCAGGCCCTGGCGGCGAAGCTGAAAGTGGCCATCCCGACCAGCATCTTCGAACGCGACGGGCACCATTATTACAACACCATCGCGGTGATCGGCCCCGATGGCGAGATCATGGGCACTTACCGCAAGAGCCACATTCCCGATGGGCCGGGGTACGAGGAAAAGTTCTATTTCCGTCCCGGCAACGACGGCTTCAAGGTGTGGAACCTGTTCGGCGCGAAGATCGGCATCGGCATCTGCTGGGACCAGTGGTACCCGGAAACCGCCCGCTGCCTGGCGCTGCTGGGGGCGGAACTGCTGTTCTATCCCACGGCCATCGGGTCTGAACCTAAGGACGCGGAAATGGACACCAGCCGGATGTGGCGCCGGGCGATGATCGGCCATGCAGTGTCAAACTGCATGCCGGTGATTGCGGCCAACCGCATCGGCCTGGAAGATGGCGTGCAGGATTTTTATGGCCACAGCTTCATCACCAATGAATGGGGCGATTTCGTGGACCAGTTCGGCGCGGCGGAAACCGGGGTGCTGGCTGCCAAGTTCGATCTCGACGCCGTGGCGAAGCACCGCGCCAGCTGGGGCTTCTTCCGTGACCGCCGCCCGCAACTGTACGGCCGCATCGCGGAGGATATCTGACCCACCAATACCTGATCGCGCTGGGTTCCAACCGCCGCCACCACCGGCTGGGCGGGCCTGCCGCCGTGCTCGGCGCGGCGGTGGAGGCGCTGGCGTTGCTGGGCGATGTCACTGC
>JBARAF010000046.1:0-2389 GCA_049791695.1 Croceibacterium sp. | reverse complement strand
ATCATCGACGCCTCGATGGCGGCGGCATCGTCACCCTCGTCGAGGATCGCGCAGGGCATCGGCTCAGCTATCGTGTCGCCCGCCGCGCGGCATTCCTCGGCGACGATCTTCGCGGCATGGAAGCGGCGGCTTCCGGCAACGATCTCGAAGCCGTCTGGCGCGCAATTGGGGCGAACGATGACCGGCTGGATGATGCCACGGCTGCGCACGGTCGGCAGGATATCGGACACGTCCGGGGCCTTTTTGCCATAACGCATGTTGGCCTTGCTCACGACCAGCTTGTCGAGCGGGATAAAATCGAGTTTCATGGTCAGCACTCCTTGTGAGTGCCGGTCCGTCGCTCTTTCCGGGGTTGGCGGACCGGCTTACGATATGCGGCGTTACGCGCCGCGCGTCATCCGCCTTTCCCTTGCTTAGGATCGGTCGGAAGCTCGGGGCCAGGCGCGGACAGGGTGCGCCAGATGATGGATTGGGCTTGGCTGATCGAACCGGCCCGACGCGCGGTGTCGGCCCAGACCGACAGGCTGGCGGTCGTCGAAAAGCCGATATCGCGCTCGATGCCGAGGCCGAACGACAGCCGGATGCTCGCCAGTTCGGACAGGCTGAAACAACCGAGTTCGGGACAGCCGAAGCCAAGGTCGGCCAGCCCGAACAGGGTGTCGCCGTCATCATAAAGCTCGGTTGCCAGCCATGTCGCTGCGCCCAGCGGGTTGAAGAATTTGACCACGGGCGCGGGATCATGATCGATCTCGTCAGAGTTATTGGCGTTCACGCGCAGCGCGGCGTGAAGCTCGGGGTTGAGCAGGATCATGCCACCCTCCGCTCGTCGGTGTCGCCTTGGCCAGTATCGCCTTGGCCCGCCTCGGCTCGGGCTGCGGCGTGCCGTGCCAGCAGCCAGTCGGCGGCCTTGCTGGCGGCGCTGGCTGCGCGGAAGATCGCGCGGTTATCCTCGCGCAGGACGTCCAGCCAGCTACCGAGATAATCGGCGTGGCGGACGGTCGGGACGATGCCGAGCGCGGCGCAGAGAAAGGCCGAACCCATTTCGGCAATCAATTCCTCGCGGGCATAATCCTTCGATCCGAAACTGCCCGCGAGGTTCCGGTTCAGCCGCGACTTGTGGCCGCTGCCGTGGCAAAGTTCGTGCAGGCAGGTCCGGTAATAGTTGATCTGCTCGAAAAAGGCCGGTTGCGGCGGCACCTGCACACAATCCTGCGCGGGCACATAGAAGGCGCGGTTGCCGCCGATGCGGAACTCGATGCCGCTCGCCGCAATCACCTCCTCGGCGACCGGCACGATCTGGCGCTCGGGCAAGGGGATCGGATCGGGCGCGAGGCCGGGGCGCAGCCCTTCGCACTGCGCGACGTTGAACACCGTAAAGCGTTTGAGGAACGGAATGGTCTTGGCGTCGCCGCCGGTTTCGACGGCGCGCGCCTTCTCGGCCTCGGGGGTGAAGCGGTCGGCATAGACGACAGTGGTGCCGCGCTCGCCCTTGCGAACGCAGCCGCCTGCCTCCAGCGCCTGCTTGAAAGTAAGCCATCCCTGCGAGGGAAAGCCCTGCTCGATGACTGCGCCCCACAGGATAAGGACGTTCACGCCAGAGTAGCGGCGCGCGGTAAGTGCGTTGCGCGGCAGGCCGGGGCTTACCCCGCTGCGACCGCCCTCGGGACGGCCCCAAGGCTGGACCCATGGAAAGCGGCCCGCCTCAAGCTCGCTGATGATCCGCCCCGTCACCTCGTCATACAGGCTGGCGCGGGCTGTTTCGGATTTGGTCCGGGCCTCGGCCGGGGTTGGCGTTCCGGCGCTGGATGCCGGGGATTTCCGGCCCTTGCCGCGCGCGGGGACGGTCGTGGGAGCACGCATCGTTCACCTCCTGCACCGCCCCAAAACCACCATGGCCTCCCCCGGAAGCGGGGGTGGGCGGCAAGATGCGAACCGGAGAGGACCGCTTGAGCGGCCCCGGCACCCGAAGGGCCGCAACGCAGTGAAGGAGCCGGGCGCAGCCCGGCTTGCCGGGGACGCGAGCGGGCCTAGCAGGGAGCGCCGCCCACTCCCGCGCCCCCGGGAGAGGCCACAGACAGCGCCGCCGCGCGAGCGGCGACCGCAACACTTCCCGGCGGCGAAGCCGCCGCCAACAAAAGGATGGACCCCCGGCCGGCGCGAGCGGATCAGCGGTGCGGGGTCGGGCTTCGCAAGGCCAAGGCGGCACTTGTCGCCGGCCTCGCGAAACCGGGCGCACCGCCCGCGAGAGGCCGGAGTGCCTGCGGGGCCGCCATCAGGCGCCGCACCCTGTCCGGCTGCGCAGCAGTCCGGCAGTGTGCGTCCTCAGCCCCGCTCCATCAGGTCAGCAGCGCTGACCCGCGCCAGCCGATCGTCACCGCCAGGCCGAGAC
>JBARAF010000045.1:0-7954 GCA_049791695.1 Croceibacterium sp. | reverse complement strand
CGCGGTCTTCCATCAGGCCGACATCGTTGATGTCTGGCACTTTGGAACAGCCGATCCCCTGCTGCACCCAGCGTACGACGTAGCCGAGCAGTCCCTGGCAATTGTTATCTACTTCCGCCTCGATTTCCTCGACGGTCCAGTTGACACCGTCAGCCAGCGGAATGGTCAGCAGGGCGTCGAGATCAGGCGCTTCGGGCAGCGCCGGTTGGACCGCGAACACATCGTTGGCATGGTAATGCAGCGCGTGGAGCACGGCGGCGGTCGGCGATGGCACCCAGGCCGTGTTGGCCCCGGCTTCCAGGTGCGCGCCCTTTTCATCCAGCATCGCCCGCATCCGGTCAGGCGCGGCCCACATCCCCTTGCCGATCTGCGCCCGGCCGGAAAGTCCGTGTGACAAGCCAATGCAAACGTTGCGTTTTTCATAAGCATCGAGCCAGACAGAACTCTTCATCGCCGCCTTGCGCAGCATCGGCCCGGCCCGCATCGAGGTGTGGATTTCATCGCCCGTGCGGTCAAGGAAGCCGGTGTTGATGAACACGATCCGGTCCTTCACCGCTTGGATGCAGGCAGACAGGTTGGCGCTGGTGCGCCGTTCCTCGTCCATCACGCCGACCTTGATGGTGTTCCGCGGAAGCTCCAGCAAATCCTCAACTGCATCGAACAAGTCATTGGTAAAGGCGCACTCTTCCGGCCCGTGCATCTTCGGCTTGACGATATAGATGTTGCCATTGCGGCTGTTGCGCCGCGGGCCGGTTACATCCAGCGCGCCGATGGCGGAGGTGACCACGGCATCGAGGATCCCTTCCGGAATTTCCCCGCCGCCGATCAGCCGCACCGCCGGGTTGGTCATCAGGTGGCCCACGTTGCGCACAAACAGCAGGCTGCGGCCTGACAGCATCTCCTGACTACCGTCAGGGCCAGTGACAGGCACATCCTCAGCCAGCCGCCGCTGCTGCACCTTGCCACCTTTTTCGAAGCTGGCCGTCAGATCCCCCCGGATCACGCCCAGCCAGTTGCGGTACGCCGCCAGCTTGTCTGCCGCATCGACAGCAGCGGTGGAATCTTCCAGGTCGACGATCGCGGTCAGCGCCGCTTCCAGCCGCACATCGGCAATATGCGCCAGGTCCGTGCGGCCGATCGGGTGTTCAGCATCGAACACAACTTCTATATGCAACCCATTGTTGCAGAACATCAAACCTTTCGCAGTTCGGCCAATGAACTGGTCCGGATCGCACGGCAGCGCATCTTCCGGCCCGCTGATATCGGACCAGCTGCCCTCCGCCAGCGGCACCGCCAGGTCCAGGAAAGCCCGCGCCGCGCCGATCACTTCCGCCCCGCGCACCGGATCGTAACCCGGGCCGCTCGCTGCCGGAATCTCCAGCGCATCGGTGCCGTAATAGGCATCGTACAAGCTGCCCCAGCGGGCATTGGCGGCGTTGAGCAGGAAACGGGCGTTCAGCACCGGCACCACCAGCTGCGGCCCCGCCAGGCTGGCGATTTCGCGGTCCGCGCCCTCGGTGCCGATGGTGAAAGGTTCGGGTTCTGGAACCAGATAGCCGATCTGTTCCAGAAACGCGCGATACTGGGCAGCGTCATGTACCCGCCCGCGCCGTTCGCCGTGCCAGCGGTCGATCTGCAACTGCAGGTCATCCCGCCGGTCGAGCAAGGCCAGGTTGCGCGGTGCGAACTGCCAACACAGCTTGGCAAAGTTGGCCCAGAAGTCACTGATATTCCGTCCAAGCGGCGTCAGTACTTCCGTTTCCAGGAACGCTGCCAAAGCGCTGTCGACCTGCAATTTGTCCCGCGCCACCAAGTCGCTCATTACGCCATCCTTACCTTGCTAACTAAATTCCCGTAGCAGCAATGCTCCCCCCTGCGGAAGCCCCCTTGCGCACAGGGTGGACAGCGCGCGCTGCTCTTGCAACAAGTTGCTGATGAAACAGCTCTCCGCAACCGAGCAGGCGCTGGCCCGGCAGGTCGATCAGCAGGCGATGCTGGACCGCACCTTGCGCTGGTGCGCGATCAATTCCTTTACCGGCAACTTGCCCGGACTGGCGGCACAGGCGGAAGAACTGGCAGCGGCCTTCGCCACTCTCCCCGGCACGGTGGAACTGGTCGCCCCTGCCCCGGTGACGGCGATGGATGCCGCGGGCACACTGCGCGAACTGGCCCACGGCCAGCACCTGGTGCTGCGGGTTCGCCCGCGGGCGGAGCGGCGGTTCCTGCTGACCGGGCACATGGACACCGTCTATCCGCCCGATCACCCGTTCCGCGACGGGCGCTGGCTGGATGCAGACCGCTACAACGCGCCCGGCGCGGCCGACATGAAAGGCGGGATCGCGGTAATTCTGGCGGCGCTGGCGGCGTTCGAAAGCAGCCCGGCAGCGGCCAGTGTCGGCTATGACGTGCTGATCAATTCGGACGAGGAAACGGGATCGCTGTCCTCTGGCGCGCTGATCGCGGATCTGGCACGGGAAAAGGCGGCGGCGCTCACTTACGAACCCAGTGCCCGGCCCGATGGCACTCTGGCCCACGCCCGCGGCGGCAGCGGCAATTACAGCGTGGCAATCACCGGGCGCAGCGCCCACGCCGGGCGCAATCCCGAAGACGGCCGCAATGCAGTGGTCGCAGCGAGCGCGCTGGCCGTGGCCTTGCACGCGATGCGCGGGGCGGACCTGGGGGTAAACCCGGCGCGGATCGAAGGTGGCAGCGCCAACAACGTGGTGCCCGATCACGCGGTACTGCGGTTCAACATCCGCCCGCAGAATGTCGAGGCCGCTGACTGGTTTGAACGTAATTTCAATGTCGTATTACACGAAATTGAGCATGACCATGAAGTGACTGCCCAGGTCCACGGCGGCATTACCCGCCCGCCCAAAGCGGTCGATGCGCGGGCGCAGGGCCTGTTCGATCTGGTGCAGCGAACCGGGGCGGACCTTGGCCAGCCCTTCGGCTGGCAGCCGAGCGGCGGGGTCTGCGATGGCAACAACATTGCCGCCTGCGGGGTGCCGGTGGTGGACACGATGGGCGTGCGCGGCGGGGCGATCCATTCGCCCGAGGAATACCTGATCGCACCTTCGCTGGCAGAGCGCGCCGCGCTGTCCGCCGTGGTGCTGCACCGCCTTGCCATGGGGGAACAGGCATGAGCTGCGTCATTCGCGCCGCAACCAGCGCCGATCTGCAGGCGCTGTATGAAATGGCCAAGCTGACCGGCGGCGGTTTCACCAATCTGCCGCCGGACCGCAAGGCTCTGGCTGCCAAGCTGGAGCGCGCCACCGCCGCCTTCGCCCGCGCTGATGGCGAACTGGCCGACGAACAGTTCGTACTGGTGCTGGAAAACAGCGAAACCGGCGACGTCCGCGGCACCGGGCAACTGTTCACGCAAGTGGGCCAGAAATGGCCGTTCTATTCCTATCGCCTGACCACCCTGACCCAGCATTCGGTGGAACTGGAACGGACGGTGCGGGCCGAATTGCTGAGCCTCGTGACCGATCTGGAAGGATCGAGCGAAGTCGGCGGTCTGTTCCTTCACCCGTCGGAACGCGCGGGCGGCCTGGGGATGTTGCTGGCCCGCAGCCGGTACCTGTTCATCGCCATGCACCGCGCCCGCTTTGGCGACCGGGTGCTGGCGGAGCTGCGCGGGATCATCGACGAACGCGGCGGCTCGCCGTTCTGGGACGCCATCGGCGGGCGCTTTTTCGGCATGACCTTCCAGGAGGCGGACCAGTTCAACGCCACCAACGGCAACCAGTTCATCGCCGACCTGATGCCCAAGCACCCGGTCTATATCGCGATGCTGGACGAAAGCGCCCGCCGGGTGATCGGCCTGCCCCACCCCAGCGGCCGCGCGGCGATGCGGATGCTGGAGGAAGAAGGCTTCACCCACGATGGCTATGTCGACATCTTCGACGGCGGCCCGACCATGACCGCGCGGACGGACAAGGTGTCCAGCATCGCCAATGCGGTGCAGGCGCAAGTGGTAGATACGGAACTGCCGGTTGGCGACAAGGCGCTGATCGCAACCGGCCACTTGGCCAGCTTCCGCTGCTGTTTCGGCGCCCTCGAAATGCGCGCTGGCGGCGCGGCAATCGATGCGCGGGCGGCGGAGCTGTTGCGGGTGGAACCGGGCAACACGGTGTGGAGCGTCGGGCGGTGACCGCGCAGGAAATCAATTTCGACGGCATCATCGGCCCGAGCCACAATTACGCCGGGCTGAGCACGGGCAATTTGGCCGCCACGGCCCATGCCGGGCAGGTGTCCCACACACGCGCCGCCGCATTGCAGGGGCTGGCCAAGATGCGCGGCAACCTGGCGCTGGGGCTGGCGCAGGGGTTCTTCCTGCCGCTGCCCCGGCCCAACCATGGCTGGCTGGTTGAACTGGCGGCGGATGCCACGATGGACGCAGGCCTGCTGGCCGGGGCCTGGTCAGCCTCCGCCATGTGGACCGCCAATGCCGCCACGGTTTCCCCAGCGGCCGATACGGCGGACGGGCGCTGCCACCTGTCGGCGGCCAACCTCGTCACCATGCCGCACCGGGCGCAGGAAGGGCCGGATACGCTGAAGCAATTGCGCATCGCCTTTGCCGATGAGCGCCATTTTGCGGTCCACGGCCCGGTGCCGTCGTGCTTTGGCGATGAAGGCGCGGCCAACCATATGCGGCTGTGCGCCGGACATGGTGCGGCGGGGGTGGAACTGTTCGTCTATGGCAAGCCGGGCGGTCCTTTCCCGGCCCGCCAGCACGAACAGGCCGGCCGCCTGATCGCCCGCCGCCATGGGCTGGCACCGGACAGGACTGTGTTCCTGGAACAATCGCCGGAAGCCATCGCCGCCGGCGCCTTTCACAATGATGTCGTCGCCGTGGCGAATGAGCGGGTGCTGTTCTGCCACGAACAGGCCTTTGCCGATCCTGCGGCAGCCTATGCGGCGATCCGCGATGCCATGCCGGAAGCGGAAATCGTGGTGGTGCCGACCAGCGCGGTCAGCCTGGAACAGGCGATCAAGTCCTATCTGTTCAACGCCCAGCTGGTCACCCTGCCGGGCGGGGAAATGGCGCTGGTGGTGCCGCTGGAGGCGTGGGAGCATCCCGCGGTGCGTCACTGGCTGGACGGGATGCTGGCAGGCAACGGCCCGATCCGCCGGGTCATTCCGGTGGATGTGCGCGAATCGATGGCCAATGGCGGCGGCCCGGCCTGCCTGCGATTGCGGGTGGTAGCCGATCCGGCGACGGTGGACCCGCGCTTCCTGCTGGATGAAGCCAAGGCGATAGCAATCGAACAGGTCATCGCCGCACAGTGGCCGGAACGGATCGACCCGGCCGATATCGGCAACCCCGCCCTTGCCGGCCAAGTGGAACAAGCCCGGCTGGCGCTGGTTGAAGTGCTGGGCCTGTCGGAACTCGCCTGACCCGGAATTGTCGAACTGGTTTACAAACGGGACAGGTGTTAACCAGCGGCTTGCGCGCAAATCCTCGTCTGGCATGGTCCTTGCGCTGACATTTGTTAACAGATGGACTGATCCTGCAGGTTTGGCTGGCAGGCGGTCGCAAAGGGGACGAGATGCTGCGCAAGGTATCCAGGCTGTTCGTGATCAAGACGAAGCTTGAGGCATTCCTGATCATCTATGCCCTGGCCCTGGGCGCGACCGCCCGCGGCGCGCATTACATGGTGCAGTACCCCGGCTGGGGCGGCCAACTGCTGTTCCTCGCCACCACCGGCGCGGTGTTCATGGCCGGGGCCAAGATCCTCGACTGCCTGAAACTGGAAAAGCGCGTGGCGGAACTGGAGAACGGGGCGGAGTAGCTCGCTTCCAGCCGACCCGCACGATCACCACACCGAGATTCGCGATTCTGGACAAAGCCTACCGATCATAGGCTGCGCTGCACCGCCCTGGATTGCTTTGTCGGCTTCGCCTCCTCGCAATGACGAGGAAAGCAATGGGTGCCAGGTTTCGAGCGAGTGCGGCCAAGGCGGCAACCTCATTGCGTCGGGATTTTCTTCAGCGCGGAGCGAGAGTGGCTGGGTTGCAGAACGGGCGCGCAGCGGCCTTACGGGCCGTGAGCACCGGAAGCGCACAACACGGCCGTTCGCAGCCGGCGCTAGAGGAAATAGCGATGCAATGAAAGGTGGGAGGCTTCTGTTGCCCGGTGCCCCCCGTACCGCTGGAATCCGTTCTGTTGCCCGGTCGGCCCAACCGCGCTTTTTAACCTAATAATATCAGGGCGTTAGCCCATCAATTATGCGGCGATTGCGAGTGCTTCGTTGTCGTTGGCACTTGTGAGTTTTGAGCCTTGAAACGGGTTACTCAGCCCGAGCAAAAATGATGCTTTTCAACACACGTCGATCCTGGTTCGGCCCCATCAACACCCCTGCGACAACAGGGCCCCGGCGCCCCCTTTCGAGGATGACCGGGTGGTGATGGTGGAGCCGCCGGGTACTGCCCCCGGGTCCGCTGCATCTATTACACACCACAATTTATCGCCATATCCGGCCGAAACCGGCAGGACCCATATAGGCCCTGCCGGCTGAATGTGAAGTGACCGGATGCGGCCTTCGCGCAGTTACTTCTTCAGCAGGTCGCGGATTTCCACCAGCAGATCCACTTCGCTCGGCCCGGCGGGCGGCGCGGCGGCTTCCTGCTTCTTCATTGCCTTGTTGGCGGTGCGCACCAGCAGGAAGATCACGAAAGCCAGGATCAGGAAATTGACCACCACGGTGATGAACGCGCCATAGCCGATCATGGCGGCACCGGCTTCCTTCAGCGCGGCATAGTCAGTCAGCGACCCGGTATAACCAGCCGGAGCGCTCAACAGGATGAAATGGTTAGAGAAATCGGCGCCACCGAAAATCCAGCCGACCACCGGCATGATCAAATCACTGGTCAGCGACGTAACGATGGTACCGAAAGCGGCCGCGATGATCACGGCAACCGCCAGATCCAGTACATTGCCCTTGGCAATGAATTCCTTGAACTCCTGAAGCATGGCTACTCCCCTTCTTTTAAGACCCGGGCGCGGTACTGGCATTATGACGTCATCAGGGCAAGCCTCTGGTGCCCCCAGTGCTGTCCTTGAAGTGCCACGCCGCTGTGCTATCTATGCAATACAGCAGCGGCACATCCGCCTGAACATGGGTTCCTCAAATTGGGCCCCCGAATATGGAGAGACGAAGGATCATGGCATTCCGGCTTCCCGCGCGCGCTGCGCGTTTCGCTGTCGCCCTGGCGGCGATCGTTGGCCTGTCCGCCTGCGGCATCAACTCGGTCCCCGCGGCTGAGGAAAACGCCAAGGCCAAGTGGGCCGACGTGCAGAGCGCATACCAGCGCCGCGCTGACCTGATCCCCAACCTGGTATCCACCGTGCGCGGTGCCGCCGGGTCCGAAGAACGGATCCTGACCCAGGTGACCGAGGCGCGCAGCCGTGCAACCTCGATCAACATCACCACGGATGACCTGTCGAACCCGGCAGAATTCCAGAAATTCCAGGACGCGCAGAACCAGCTGACCCAGGCGATGGGCCAACTGCGCACGATCGTGGAAGCCTATCCCCAACTGCAGAGCCAGGGCCGTTTCACGGACCTGATGACCGCGCTGGAAGGGACGGAAAACCAGATCAACGTCTCGCGCGTCCGTTATAACGAAGCGGTGCAGGCCTATAACACCGAAATCCGCACCTTCCCGTCGATCATCGGTGCCAAGATCATCCACGGCGCCAAGCCGATGGTGCCCTTCACTGCCAGTGCCGAAGCGCAGAGCGCCCCGTCGGTCAACCTCGACGACCTGGCCGCACCGGCTGCGGCCCCGGCAGCCAACGATAACGCTGCGGCACCTGCTGCCCAGCCTGCGGCTGCGGCCCAGTAAGCCCGATGAAACGCTGGCTGCTGGCTCTGCTGGCGCTGCTGGCCGCCCTTGCGGGCGCGCCGGCAGCGGCCCAGCCGCAATTCCCCGCCCGGCCGGAAGG
>JBARAF010000044.1:0-18514 GCA_049791695.1 Croceibacterium sp. | reverse complement strand
CTGCCGTGTTGGCGAGGATCTCGTTCTTGGTCGCTTCCACCCGCGCACGGGTGGCGGGATCATGCGCCAGGTCATGGGCCAGCTTGGCCAGCCCTTCTTCCACCTTGCCGCGCAGGGGATGATTGGGATCGACCAGCACTTCGGCCAGCAGGCGGTACAAGCCATCGAGCACGGAATTGGCCAGCCGTTCGTCCAGTCCGGTCCAGCGCAGCAGGGCATTGGCCCGTTCGTGGATCACCCCGCGCACCAGCGCCTCGTTCGCTTCCAGCGTCAGCGCTGCCCAGCGGACCAGCGAATCGAGCAACGGGCGGTGCTTGCCATCGGCAATCGCCGCCGCCAGCACGTTGCCGAGCAGAGGCGACAGTTCCAGCTTTTCCGCCTGCCGCAGCAGCCCGGCCTTGACCGTGCCGCCCAGCCGTTCGGGATCGAGCGATTCGAGCAGGTCCGCCAGCAGCCCTGCTGCTCCTGCGCGCAGCCGCCCTTCGCTACCCATGCGTGGCTGGACCAGGAAATCGCCTGCCGCCTGCGCCAGGTTCATGTCCCGCAGCCGCCGCGCGACGACGTGGGGGGTGAGGAAGTTGTCCTGCAGGAAGCCTGCCATCGTATCGGCGATGCGGTCCTTGTTTTCCGGGATGATCGCGGTGTGCGGGATCGGCAGGCCCAGCGGATGGCGGAACAGCGCGGTAACCGCGAACCAGTCTGCCAATCCGCCCACCATCGCCGCTTCGGCAAAGGCGACCACATAAGGCACGGCGGGATGCACGCCTTCGAACTGGCGGGCCAAGATGAACACCACGGCCATCGCCACCAGCAACAGCGTGGCCGTCACCCGCATCCGGCGCGCACGGTCGGGCACTGCGGGGCCTGTGCGCACCGCGAAGGGGGCCAGCAGCGGCCGCCCTGCCCTATTCAGCGGGATGGGCCTCCGCCTCGCCCTGACGGGGGCCGTGGTCATCGGGATTGTAAGTCAGCAACCGGGTGCGCAGCCACGGACCGAGGCGTTTTTCCAGCCCGTCCGCCAGGCTGAACCCGGCCGGCACGATCAGCAGCGTCAGCATGGTCGACAGCAGCAGGCCGCCGATCACCACCGTGCCCATCGGTGCGCGCCAGGCGCTGTAACCGGTCAGCGACAGGGCCGTGGGAAGCATCCCGGCGACCATGGCCACTGTGGTCATCACGATCGGCTGGGCGCGCTTGTGCCCGGCTTCGATGATCGCATCCCGCTTGCGCGCGCCCAGGTTCATTTCCTCGATCGCGAAGTCGATCAGCAGGATCGAGTTCTTGGCGACGATGCCGAACAGCATCAGAACCCCGATGAACACCGGCAGCGAAATCGGCTGGCCGAGCAGGAGCAGGGCCAGCAAGCCGCCAAACGGCGCCAGGAACAGCGAGCCCATGTTGACCAGCGGCGAAACCAGGCGTCGGTACAGCAGCACCAGCACCGAGAACACCAGCGCAATGCCTGCGCCCAGCGCGACCACGAAGCTGGTTTGCAGATCCTGCTGCCATTCGTCCGCACCCACCGGGGTGTTGGTCACGCCATCCGGCAGATCGACCATGATCGGCAGGCGCTGGATTGCCGACTTCACGTCACCGCTGGCCTTGCCGGGGGCAATGTCAGCCGAAACGAACACGCGGCGGTTCTGGTTGTAACGCTGGATGGAGGTCGGGCCCTGGCCGAAAGTAATGTCGGCCACCCGTTCCAGCGGCACCGATCCACCGGTGGTGGTGGGCACCGGCAGGTTACGGATATTGGTGAAATCGCGGCGCGCGCTTTCCGCCAGCCGCACCCGGATCGGCACCTGCCGGTCCGACAGCGAGAACTTGGCCGCGTTCTGGTCAATATCGCCCATCGTCGCGATGCGGATCGCCTGGCTCAGCGCCTGGGTGGTTACGCCCATGCTGGAGGCAAGGTCTTCACGCGGCTTGATGATCAGTTCCGGCCGCTGCAGGTCCACTTCAACGCGTGGGGCAACGGCCCCGTCCACGCTGGCCATCTGCGTTACCAGCGTGTCCGCCGCAGCCTTCAGCTTGTCCGGATCGGAACCCGACAGCATGATGGTGATCGCGCGGCCACTGCCGCCGCCGCCACCGCCCTGCTGATCGCGGAAGTTCACCCGCGCATCGGGAAACCGTTGCAGCACGGGGGCCAGCTCGCGTTCGAATTCCAGGCTGGTGCGCGCACGGTCGGGCTTGAACACCAGGCGGATGTTGCCGCTGCCTTCGCGCGAAATGCCCAGGGCCAGCGCCACTTCCGGTTCCTGCTGCATCCGCTTGGCGATCGCATCGATCACCTGTTCGGTCTGCTTCAGGGTGGTGCCCGGCACCATGCTGACGGCGATCTGCGAAAAGTCGCTGTCATTCGGCGGGAAGAACTGTTTCGGAATCACCACGCCCAGGCCGATGGTCATCAACAGCGCGGCAAAGCCGACACCGACCATCCACATCCGGTGATCGCGGAAGTGCGACGCAATATAGGCGGTGCGGCGGGTATAGCCGCTATCGCCGATCCCGCGAAGCATCACGGTGATCAGGCCAACCAGGAATGTGACCACCGCCCCGACCAGGTAACCACCGATGAAACGCATGATCAGGCCCATGACCGACCAGCTTTCCACCACTTCGCCCTCGACCGGCGCCGGGGCCGAAATCACGGTATAGGCAGCCCAGGCCAGCCCGAGCACGATCCCCAGCACGTGGTAGCCAAAATGCGACGGCACCTTGTACTTCGCGCGCAGTTCGCGTGACTTGGTGGCGTCAATCGACCAGCGCAGCACTTTCATGTACCGGTCCATCATCGGGCCTTCGCCGTGCGATGCGTGGCCCTTGGCCTTCAGGAAGTATGCCGCCACCATTGGCGTGATCATGCGTGCCACGGCCAGCGACATCAGCACGGATACCACCACGGTCAGGCCGAAGTTCTTGAAGAACTGCCCGGAAACGCCCGGCATCAGGCCCACCGGCAGGAACACCGCGACGATGGAGAACGTCGTCGCCACCACCGCCAGGCCGATTTCATCCGCCGCGTCGATCGACGCCTGGTAGGCGCTTTTGCCCATGCGCATGTGTCTGACGATGTTTTCGATTTCCACGATGGCATCGTCGACCAGCACCCCCGCGACCAGCCCGAGCGCGAGCAGCGACAGGGTGTTCAGGGTGAAGCCCATCAGGTCCATCGCCCAAAAGGTCGGGATGGCCGACAGCGGAATGGCCAGCGCGGCAATCACCGTTGCCCGCCAGTCACGCAAAAACAGGAACACCACGATCACGGCCAGGACCGCGCCTTCGACCATCGAGGCCATCGAGCTTTCGTACTGGGCCTTGGTATAATCGACCTCGGTGAACAGGCGAGTGAACTTCACCCCGGGGTTCTGCCGTTCGATCTTCTTCAGTTCTTCGATGACGCCGTCATAAACGCTGACATCCGATTCACCGCGGGCGCGGGTGACGGAGAAGTTGACCACCTGCTTGCCATTGATCTTGGCCAGCGAACGCAGTTCGCCATAGGAATCGGTCACCTTGGCAATGTCCGCCAGCTTGACCGTGCGCCCGCCACCGACCGCAACCTGGGTCTGTGACAGTTCGAAGGCCGATGCGGCATTGCCGAGCACGCGGACCGACTGGCGCGAACCGGCGATTTCCGCCTGGCCGCCGGCCGCATTGACGTTCAGCGCCCGCAGCGCGGTGTTGACCTGCGCGGCAGTGACGCCGGTCGCCTGCATCTTGGCCGGGTTGAGGATGACGAGGATTTCGCGATCAACCCCGCCGTTGCGGTTCACTTCCGCCAGGCCGGGGACCGTCAGCAGCCGCTTGGTCACCACATCGTCGATGAACCAGCTGAGCTGTTCGATCGTCATGTCTTCCGCGCGCACGCCGAAGAACACGATCGGCTGGCTGCTGGCGCGCTGTTTTTGGATGCGCGGTTCCAGGATGCCGTCGGGCAGTTCGCCGCGGATCTGGTCAACCGCGCTTTTCACTTCGTTGACCGCTTCGGCAATGTCGGTGCCGAGCGCGAATTCGATCTGCGTCTGCGAGCTGCCTTCGCTGGCGGTGGAATTGATGTTTTCCACCCCGTCCAGCGTCTGCACTGCCGCTTCGACCCGCTGGGTGATCTGGTTTTCGATTTCGCTCGGCGCGGCGCCAGGTTGCGAAATCTGGATGATCACGACCGGGAATTCGATATCCGGCTGATCCTGGATGTCCATGTTCTGGAACGACATGATCCCGGCGATCATCAGCCCCAGGAAGGCGAGGATCGGGACGATCGGATTGCGGATCGACCAGGCGGAGATGTTGCGGAAGTTCATGGCGCGCGGGCCGTCCTACTTCGCAGCCGCGGGGGCAGCGACCGGCTTCACCGTATCGCCGACCGTGAGGAAGCCACCGGCGCGCAGCACCACCCGTTCCTTGCCAGTCAGGCCGGACGCCACGGTGATCCCCTGTGCGGTGACCATGCCGATGGTGACTTCGCGCCGGACGACCTTGTTCTGGCCATCGACGATGTAGACATAGCTGCCCTTGTCATCCGCCATGATCGCGCTTTCCGGCAGCAGCGGTGCCACCACCGTGCCGCCGTTGATCCGCACGCTGGCAAATCCGCCGGGGCGAATCTGCGGGGCGTAGGACAGGGCAATGCGGGCAGTGCCCTGGCGGTTGGTGGCGTCAATGATCGGCGAAACCAGCCAGACCTGGCCTCGGAAGGCCTTGTCAGTGCCGACCGGGGTCACCTCTGCCGGAACACCGACGGAAACCTTGGCCAGGTCGTCTTCGCTCAGCCGGGCGAGCATTTCCATCTGGCCGCCCTGGGCGATGGTGAACAGCGCGCCTGCGCCAGCCCCAACCACTTCACCAAGGTCCACATTGCGTTCCAGCACATAGCCCGCCGCAGGGGCGACGATGTTGAGCCGGGCATTGCGGGCCAGCAGTTCGCGATACTGCGCTTCCGACACGCGCACTCGGGCGCGGGCGGCATCGCGCAGCGCGGTCAGCCGGTCGATATCGGCCTGGCTGACAAAGCCGCGCGCAACCAGTTGCAGCGAACGGTCAAGATTGGCCTGGGCCAGCTTGGCATCGGCGCGGGCGACTTCGATCGAAGCGGCGGAGCTTTGCGCCTGCTGGTTCTGCACCGAACGGTCGATCACCGCCAGCACCTGGCCGGCATTGACCCACTGGCCGGCTTCAACCGGGATGGACACCACCCGGCCACCTTCACCAACCACGCCAATGGGCATCGGGCGCCGGGCGGCCAGGGTGCCGGTGGCGTTGATCGATCCTTCAACCGTGCCGCTGCCGGGCGAAACGACGCTGACCGACGGGATCACGGCAACCTTGTCAGGCGAGAAGGGCTTTTCTTCTTCCCCGCCGCTGAGCATCCAGGCAGCAATCGCGGTGAGGATGACCACCACGGCGACGACGATCAACAGGCGCTTGCGCCGCGCAGGCCGGGACGCGCCGTCGGCGTCACTGTCCTGCAGATCCGCACCCGCGCCTAGATCAAGCTTCGTCTCGTAATTCATCCGCGCTTCCAGCCCCTGGCACTGCTGCTTGCAATGGCCATATCATACCTGCCCGCAAAGCGCACGGCCTGCGCTTCTGGTCGGCTGCGCACCTACCCCTGGCTGCCGAACGCTGCAATGGCGCGATCTGCCAGGCGCAGTCGCGGTCCGACCGGGGCCATGCCTGAACTGGATGTGGAAGAGGCGGGCTGCAACCGCAACCCGCCCCTCGGTACTTTATTGTATCAAATTGTCAGCCAGATCCCGGAAGATCCGGACCCGGGTTCAGCGAACCCGGCCGCGCTGCACCAGATTGACAATTGCCAGCAGCACCACGGCACCGATGATGGCAATGATGAAGCCGGTGATATTGAAGCTCTGGATCGAGGCGTTAACCCCGAACAGCGCGCCGGCCAGGACATTGCCGATCAGCGCACCGATGATACCGACGATGATGTTCATCACGATGCCCATCGAAGCATCGCGGTTCATGACCATGCTGGCCAGCCAACCGGCCACACCACCAACGATAATTGCAATAATCCAGCCCATTGCGTTCCTCCTGCTCGCCGCACCGCTTCTGCGGGCGCACAGCGGACAAACGGAACAACGCCGGAAGCGTTCCACAGCAAAGTTCCCGCACCGCTGGGGCGGTACGGGAACGAAGCTTTGCAGAAGGTTTGCAGGCCTGCCGCACAAGGGCGCGACCGGCCAGATTTTCGTCAGTATTTCAGCTGGCGTTCGTAGAGATCGCGATAGTGCTGGATGCGGGTGACCCGCAGGCCCTGCATCCCGGACCGGTCAACCGCGCGCTGCCAGCCGGCAAATTCTTCCAGCGTCAGATTATAGCGTTCCAGCACTTCATCAATGGTCAGCAACCCGCCATTGACCGCCGCCACGACTTCCGCCTTGCGCCGCACGACCCAGCGGCGAGTTTCAGGTGCCGGCAACGAATCAATGGTCAAAGGTTCCCCAAGGGGACCGATGACCTGTGCCGGGCGGATTTTCTGGTTCTCGATCATTCCATTCCTCGGGTCACAAACGCATTATTTGCGCTGCTGTGCATTGCCGGAACGATAGTGGCGGAAGCCCATTTGCATTTACCTGAAGCTTCAGGGTTAACGTCGCAGTCACCATGCAGCTGCGGTTCGTGCAGGGCGATCCAGCGGGCTGAATCTGCATCGAAGCTGGCAGCGACATCGGGCAGTGAGGCGCGATATTCGTGGGCGGCGGACAGACGGGACACCAAATCGGTCCAGTCCAGTTCACGCAGCAAATGGGCGTCCGCGCCGCTGATCGCGGGTGGGCCGGCATGGCTGGTGTGCAAGGAGCTTCCTTCGAACATGGCGCCTGCTTTACCAGCCGATATCTCAAGAACAGGTAAACTCCACATTTACCGTGTGTTAGTCGCAGGAATGGCGGATTGCCGCGGGATTGTGTAAGGCGCTGGCCATGCCCAGCCCGATTGTATCCGCAGAACAGGCCGCCGCGCTGTTCGATCTGCCGCGCGCCACGACCGAATGCCGCATCGTGGTGGCCATGTCGGGCGGGGTCGATTCGTCCGTAGTGGCCGCCCTGGCGGTGGCCAGCGGGGCCGAAGTCATCGGCATCACCTTGCAATTGTACGATTATGGCGCGGCCACCGGGCGCAAGGGCGCCTGCTGCGCGGGCGACGACATCCGCGATGCGCGCGCCGTGGCCGACCGGCTGGGCATGGCCCATTATGAGTACGACCATGAAAGCGCCTTCCGCGAGGAAGTGGTCGAACGATTTGCCGATGATTACCTGGCCGGGCGCACGCCGATCCCCTGCATCCGCTGCAACATGGGCCCGAAATTCACCGACCTGTTGCGCATGGCGCGCGAGCTGGGGGCCGATTGCCTGGCCACCGGCCATTACGTGCGAAGGTTAACGGGCCCTGCCGGAGTGGAGCTGCACCGGGCGCTGGATCCGGCGCGTGACCAGTCCTATTTCCTGTATGGCACCACGCAGGAACAGCTGGAATTCCTGCGCTTTCCGCTGGGCGGCCTGCCCAAGGCCGAGGTCCGCCAGCTGGCCGAACATTACGGCCTGCGCGTGGCGGCCAAGCCTGACAGCCAGGACATCTGCTTCGTTCCTGATGGCGACTATGCCCGCATCGTCCGGTCCGTCCGCCCCGGCGGGGTGCGGCCCGGCGCGATCGTCCATGCCGAAACGGGCGAGGAACTGGGCCGGCATGACGGGGTGATCCATTTCACGGTCGGCCAGCGGCGCGGGCTGGAAATCGGCGGCCAGCCCGAACCCTTGTATGTCGTGGCATTGGATGCGGCCCGGGCGGAAGTGCGCGTGGGGCCAAGGCGGCTGCTGGCCGTGGCCGGCGCGCAGCTGGTGGAAACCAACCGCATCGGCCCGCTGCCCGATGGCCCGCTGACGGCCAAGGTGCGATCAATGGCCCAGCCGGTGCCGGTTACGCTGGACGGGCCGCTGGGCCAGGGTGCAGCCAGCACCGTGCGGTTCCTGCAGCCGGAACTGGGTGTCGCGCCGGGACAGGCGGCCGTTATCTATGCCGGGGACCGGGTGGTGGGCGGCGGCTGGATCGACGCGACGGAAGCGGCCTATTCCTTCCAGGGATCGAGCACGCAGCCCCTGCCCGGCGAATAACGCGCCGTTTCGCTGGCCAGCAACGGGACCCGGGCGGTCACTGCCCGTTCGTCTTCATCATCGCTGAGGAAGACAAGTTCCATCCCCGGTTCGAAGTCCTTCTTGCAATCGCCCAGCGATCGCCCGGCGATATAACGGCAGGAACAGGCGCTGTGCGCACCAACAGCCGCCCCGGTGTTTGCATATCCGAAGATCGGCACGCGCCAGTACCATCCGGCCACGATCACCACCATGGCGGCGATCACCGCCAGCGATCGCCAGCCCCAGCGGGCACCGGTTCGCGCCGGGCTGCCTGATACGCGTTTCTTTGCGGTTGCCATGATCCCGGGCCTGGACGAAAGGTTGCGCGCAATGTCGCGCCGCCCGTTCCCTAGCCTTGCCGCAGTCCTGCTGCCAGCCCTGCTTGTGGCCGGTTGCGGCAGCGATGGCCCGCCCCCGCAGCCGCCGCTGGAACCGGCCGCGCTGGAAGCGGTCGTGCCCCGCCCCGGAGTGAATCGCGAAAAGCTGGCCCGAGCGGTCGATTCGCTGTTCACCGCGCCCGGCATCGGGGAAACCCGTGCCGTGGTGGTGATGCACAATGGCGAGATCGTGGCCGAACGATATGGCGAAGGCTATGGCCCGAAGACGAAATTCCTTGGCTGGTCGATGTCCAAGACGGTCACCGGGGTGATGATCGGCCTGCTGGTATCCGAAGGGCGGTTGCACTTGGACAATTCGCCGCCGATCCCGCGCTGGCAGCGGCCGGGCGATCCGCGCGGCGAAATCACCCTGAAACAGCTGTTGCAGATGCGATCCGGCCTGCGCCACCAGGAACAGGCAGATCCCGTCTATACCAGTGGCGAAGTGCGGATGCTGTTCCTGGACGGGCGCGATGACATGGCCGGATGGGCCGGGGCCCAGCCGCTGGAACATGAACCCGGGCGCACGTTCCAGTATTCCACCCCCACGGCCACCCTGCTGTCCGATGTGATGGCCAATGTGCTGGCGCCGGGCGGTTCGGCCGAGGCGCGGCGGCAGGCGGTCGATGCCTTCCTGCATGACCGGCTGGCAGGCCCGCTCGGGATGCCATCGCTGACGGCGGAATATGACCGCGCGGGGACGATGATCGGCGGCAGCATGGTGTGGGCCAATGCCCGTGACTGGGCGCGGTTTGGCGAATTCCTGCGCCATTACGGCTCGGTCAAAGGGGCGCAGATCGTGCCGCGTGCATGGATTGAATTCATGACCCGGCCGAGCCCGCGGGCCAGCGATTACGGCGCGATGCTGTGGCTCAACCGCCCGTCCGGCAGTGACCGCCAGATGCTGTTCCCCGATGACGGCCCGCGCAACCTGTTCGCCGCGGTCGGCCACCTGGGGCAATATGTGCTGGTGTCCCCCGGCCAGAGCCTGGTGGTGGTGCGGCTGGGCAAGACGGACCAGGCCGACCGACCGGCGCTGGTCGCGCAGTTGCAGAAAGTCGTCGTGCTGTACCCGCGGGATTAGGAACGCGCCGCTGTCGGCAGCAATTCCTGCGATTCGATGCCTTCGCCATCGAGATGCCCAAACGGGTCGGGATGGATCAGCACTTCCACACCCGGAAATTCCACCGCGATGCGGGCTTCCACCTCGTCCATGATCCGGTGGGCCTGGGCCACGCTCAGCCGCCCATCCACCGCCATGTGGAACTGCACGAAATCGTGCACCCCGCTGGTGCGGGTGCGCAGATCGTGCACGCCCTGAATGTCGGGGTGCCGCGCCAGCACGGCCAGGAACTGGTCCCGCCGCTCGGGTGACCATTCGCGGTCCATCAGGTGGTCGATTGCTTCGGAAGATGCCTTCCACGCGCCCCACAGCAGCCAGGCGGCAATGGACAGGCCGAACAACGGGTCCGCCTGATGGAAACCGGCATACTGGTCCACCGCCAGCGCCGCGATCACCGCCAGGTTGAGCAGCAGGTCGGACTTGTAATGGACATTGTCGGTCCGGATCGCCAGCGAACCGGTCCGCTGGATCACGTACCGCTGCCACGCCAGCAGGCCGAAAGTGGCGACAATGGCGATGGCCGAAACGGCAATCCCGTCCCCCGCAGCCTGCGTTTCCGCGCCCGCCAGCAACCGCTGCCCGGCCCGCACCGCAATGCCGGTGGCCGACAGCGCGATCAGCACCACTTGCGCCATCGCCGCCAGTGCTTCGGCCTTGCCGTGGCCGAACCGGTGATCCTCATCCGCCGGTTGCGCCGCCACCCACACGCCCACCAGCGTGGCCACGCTGGCAACAAGGTCCAGCGTGGTATCGGCCAGGCTGCCGAGCATCGCGGTGGAATCGGTCCGCCAGACGGCCCAGATCTTCAGCACTGCCAGGAACAGCGCCATCACGATGGAGGCATAGGCGGCCCAGCGCGTCAGCCGTGCGCGTTCAGTGGTCATGGGTACAGCAACGTGCTGGACCAGTTGCCGCCGGCGCCAGCATTGAACTGCCGCCGTTCATGCAGGCGGTTCGGCCGGTCGAGCCAGAATTCCATCCGCGTGGGGGCCAGCCGGAAGCCGGTCCAATGCGGCGGGCGCGGCACCAGGGGGCCGTCCACTTGCGCCCGCACTTCCTCCACCCGCGCCAGGTAGGTTTCCCGGCTGTCCAGCGGACGCGACTGGTCCGACGCGGCGGAACCCAGTTGCGATACGAACGGCCGCGAATGGAAGTAAGCGTCAGCCTCTGCCGGGGTCACTTCCGTCAGCGGCCCTTCGATGCGGATCTGCCGGCGCAGCGATTTCCAGTGGAACAGCAAGGCCGCGCGCGGATTGGCCAGCACTTCACCGCCCTTGCGGCTGTGGGCGTTGGTGTAAAACACGAAGCCCTGTGCATCGTACCCCTTCAGCAGCACCATCCGCACCGACGGGAAACCGTCCGGTGTCGCAGTGGCCAGCGCCATCGCATTGGGATCGTTCGGTTCGCTGGTCTGGGCCAGGGCGAACCATTCATCGAACAGGGCGAAAGGATCGCTGTCGGGGATGGCGTTGCCGCTGGCATTAGGGTCAGTTCGGGTCATGCCGCCTGCCTTACCCGTGCCGGGCCGCACGCGAAAGGGTGCTGCCGATGCGGTGCGAACTTGTGCTTTCCCCCGGCGCTATCTAGCTACGGGCTATGGCAGATCCCTATGTGACCCTTGGCGTTTCCCGCAGTGCGACGGAACAGGAGATCAAGTCCGCCTATCGCAAGCTGGCCAAGGAACTCCATCCCGACCGTAACAAGGACAACCCGAAGGCGTCCGAACGCTTTTCGCAGGTGACCCAGGCGTACGACCTGCTGTCCGACAAGTCGAAGCGCAGCCTGTTCGACCGGGGCGAAATCGACGGAGACGGCAACCCGAAAATGCCCTTTGGCGGCGGTGGCGGATTTGGCGGCGCCGGGTACCGTTCCGGTGCCGCTGGCGGCATGGGCGCCGGAATGGGTGGAGCGGAAGATCTCGGCGATATTTTCGAAGGGCTGTTCGGCAGCCGCGCCGGGGGCATGGGCAGCGGAATGGGCGGCGGTTTTGGCCGTCGCCAGCCCCCGCCACAGCGCGGGGCCAACGTGGCCTATAACCTGCGCGTGCCCTTTGCCGATGCCGCGCGGCAGGAACCGCAGCGCATCACCCTGGGCGATGGCGCGACGATTGACCTGAAATTGCCCGCCGGGGTCGAAACCGGCACCCAGATGCGGCTGAAGGGCAAGGGCCAGCCCGGCCCCGCCGGTGCCGGCGATGCCATCGTGACCATCCAGGTCGATCCCCACGCCTTCTTCCGGCGCGACGGCGACGATGTCACGCTGGACCTGCCGATCACGCTGGACGAAGCGGTCAAGGGGGCCAAGGTCAAGGTGCCGACCGTGGACGGCGCGGTGATGCTGACTGTCGCCGCCGGATCCAACAGCGGCAAGGTGTTGCGGCTGAAGGGCAAGGGCTTTTCACGCAAGGATGGCAGCCGGGGTGACCAGCGGGTGACCCTGGCGATCCAGCTGCCCGCCGATGTCACGCAACTGGCCGAACGGCTGGGCGATTGGCAGGACAGCACCCCGGTCCGCGCGCGGTTGGGCCTGTGATTTTGCCGCTGTCCGCGCCCCTGGCATGAATCCGCCCACCATGCATGATCCGGCGCGGCCGCATGAACCGCCCGCGCCGCCAATCACCGACCTTTCGCCCGAGGCCCGCCGGCACGAGGCGCTGAAACGCCGGGCAGGCCTGGCCCATCGTATTGAACGCGAAGTGGGGCCGCAGGGCACTTTCTGGGCCAGCCGCGCCTGGGACGTGACCAAGCGGGTGCTGATCGGCGCTTATAACGATGGCTTCATCCACGCCGGCAACCTGGCCTATACCGCCGTGCTGGCGATCTTCCCGTTCTTCATCACCGGCGCGGCGATCTTCGCCCTGGTCGGCCAGGGGTATGAACGGACCGCCACGATCGATGCCGTGTTGCTGGCCCTGCCGCCTGCCGTGCGCGATGTGATTGGCCCTGTGGCCCGCGACGTGGTGGAGCAGCGCAGCGGCTGGCTGTTGTGGGCGGGCGGCCTGTTCGGCCTGTGGACCGTGGGCAGCCTGGTGGAAACGATCCGCGACATCCTGCGCCGCGCCTATGGCACGCGAGCGACCAAGGCGTTCTGGAAATACCGCCTGTTTTCAACCGGGATCATCATCGGATCGGTGATCCTGTTGCTGCTAAGCCTGATCGCACAAGTGCTGATCGGCACCGCGCAGGAAGTGATCTATGCCTGGTTGCCGCACCTGCAGAACCTGGTGGACCAGCTGGCCTGGTCGCGGATCATTCCTGCGGTCGGCCTGTTCGGATCGACCTACCTGCTGTTTTATACGCTGACCCCCGGTGCCTATCGCATCCGCCGCTACCCCAAATGGCCCGGCGCGCTGCTGGTCACGGTCTGGTGGGTGGGTGTCACCCTGGCCCTGCCGCCACTGTTGCGCGGGGTGTTCAGTTACAACGCCACTTATGGATCTCTCGCCGGGATCATGATCGCGCTTTTCTTTTTCTGGCTCGTAGGCTTAGGGGTGGTGATGGGTGCAGAGCTCAATGCTGCGCTGGCGGTGACTCCCGAAGAGGAGCAGGACCGGATTGGCCGGGCTGATGACATCGCGCGCGCTGCAAAAGCGAAAAAGACGGAAGGAATTGCTTCATGACACAGTTGATGGCCGGCAAACGCGGCCTGATCATGGGGCTGGCCAATGACAAGTCACTGGCCTGGGGCATTGCGAAGAAACTGGCCGAACACGGGGCCGAACTGGCTTTCTCCTATCAGGGCGAAGCGCTGGAAAAGCGCGTGCGACCGCTGGCGGACCAGCTGGGTTCGGATTTCCTGTTCGAATGTGACGTATCGAACATGGAGGCGCTCGACGCGGCTTTCGACACGTTGAAGCAGCGCTGGGACAGCCTCGATTTCGTGGTCCACGCGATCGGCTTTTCCGACAAGAGTGAACTGCGCGGGCGCTATGTCGATACCAGCCTCGACAACTTCCTGATGACGATGAACATCTCCGCCTACTCGCTGGTCGCCGTGGCCAAGCGGGCGGCGGAAATGATGCCCCCGCTGGCCGAAGACGGCACCGGTGGCGGATCGATCCTGACGCTGACCTATTACGGCGCGGAAAAGGTCGTGCCGCATTACAACGTGATGGGCGTGGCCAAGGCCGCACTGGAAGCCAGCGTGAAGTACCTCGCCAATGACCTTGGCCCCGACGGCATCCGCGTGAACGCGATCAGCGCCGGTCCGATCAAGACCCTGGCCGCCAGCGGCATCGGCGATTTCCGCTATATCCTGAAGTGGAACGAACTGAATTCGCCCATGCGCCGCAACGTCACCATCGACGATGTCGGCGGCAGCGGGCTCTATTTCCTGTCCGACCTGTCGAGCGGCGTGACCGGGGAAACCCACCATGTCGATGCCGGGTACCACGTGGTTGGCATGAAGCAGGAAGACGCCCCGGATATCGCGCTGGCCTGACGGCCTTCGTTCATGATACGTTCTCCCAACGAATCACTTCGGGAGAACGGCCATGACAGCTGAAGGCGGATGCCATTGCGGCGCGGTGCGATACCGCGTGGAGGGCGAACCGGCGCATAACGCACTGTGCCATTGCAGCGATTGTCGGGCATCATCCGGCGCGCCGGTGGTTGGCTGGCTGGCCGTGCAGGAAGGGCAGTTGTCCGTCCTGTCGGGCGAACTGGCAACCTATACCGGCAAGACCGGATCGCAGCGGCAGTTCTGCCCCACTTGCGGCACCGGCCTGTTCTTCCGCAATGCGGAAACCCTGCCCGGCATCGTCGACATACAATCGGCCACGCTGGACAATGCCGCGGCCTTCCCGCCCGGCGCGCAGATTCAGTGCGCCGAACGGCTGGACTGGATGCCCGGGGTGGACGGCCTGCCCGCCTTCGCCCGTTATCCGGGAATGGACTGAGCCGCTCTTACGCCTGCGGCAGGATAACCTGGGTAACCAGCATCCAGATTGCGAAAATCAGGAACGCGTAAACCGCCAGCCACGTCAGCGGGCGGGGTACGCGGGCCAGGTCCGGCCGACCTGCGGGATAGGACAGGCTGACCTTTTCGCCCACCGGTGGATGCATGGTTCCAACATAGACCTGGTCAACCACGTCGTGCGTCGCACCTGCGGCGGAAAAGCGAAAGACCGCTGCGTAGGATCGGGTGTTGTCGTTAAATGAGCTGCGGTGGCCCACCACTTCACCCTGCACGGTCCGCATCGATCCGCGCCAACGGGGCAGATCGCTGCGCACCACCAGGACCAGGACCAGGCCGACGAAGGCCAGCGCCACCCAGCCAATAACGGTTTCCATTGGTCTGCCTTAGCTCGCCCTGATTACCCGACCTTGCGCAGCGGCTCCACCGTGGCGGAGGAACCGGCTGCGGGCTGGTCCGGCCAGATGCCGCGCGTGTCGTACACCGCCTTGCCTGCCCGTTCGGCCAGCGGAACGCTGCGGAACACGTCATGGTCCACCAGCACCACCAGCACGCCGCAATCTTCCAGCGCCGTATCCACATCCACCAACGTGGCGCCGGTATCGGTGAATTCGCGCGGCAGCTCCGCCGCATAGGGTTCCACGATGCGGATGCGGCTGCCGTACCGGCGGGCCAGCGTGGCTGCTACCAGACGGGCCGGGCTTTCGCGGAAATCGTCGATATTGGCCTTGAAGGCGAGGCCAAGGCAGGCAACCGGCACGCCGGGATTGGCCTCGACCAGCTCCGCCGCGCGGGCGATGGCGTGGTGGATCTTGGCATCGTTCACGCCGCGCGCGGTACGGATCAGCGGTGACTGTTCCGGCGCGCCGTTGACGATGAACCATGGATCGACCGCGATGCAGTGCCCGCCCACGCCGGGGCCCGGGGTCAGGATGTTGACGCGCGGGTGGCGGTTGGCCAGCTTGATCACTTCCCACACGTCCAGCCCCATCGCGTCGGAAATCATCGACAGTTCGTTGGCGAAGGCAATGTTGACGTCACGATAGGCGTTTTCGACCAGCTTGGTCATTTCCGCGCTGCGGGCATCGGTGGTGATGCAGGTGCCGCGAACGAAGCGTTTGTAAAACGCCAGCGCCTTGCGCGCGCAGCGCGGGGTAATTCCGCCGATCGAGCGATCGTTGTTGGTCAGTTCTTCCAGGATGCGGCCGGGCAGCACCCGTTCCGGGCAATAGGCGATCGAAACGTCGGGCGTGCCTTCGGTCAGGCCGGGCAGCTTCAGGTCCGGGCGGACCTGCGCGATCATGTCGCGCATCTTTTCGGTCGTGCCCACCGGGCTGGTCGATTCGAGGATGATCGTGTCACCCGCCTTCAGCACCGCCGCGACATTCTTCGCCGCTTCCAGCACATAGGAAATGTCGGGGGTATGCAGGCCGTCCTTGTGAAACGGCGTCGGCACCGCGATCACGAACACGTCCGCCGGTTCAACCGTCAGCGCCGCCGACAGCAGTCCGCGCTGGACCACGCCCTGTACCAGGCCATCCAGATCGACTTCCTCGATATGGATTTCGCCGCGGTTGATGGTGTCGACCACGTGCTGGGTTACGTCGACCCCGTGCACCCGCATCCCGCCGCGGGCGATGATCGCCGCAGTGGGCAGGCCGATATAGCCGAGACCGATGACGCTGACCGTGGGCAATACTTCGCCGCGCATGAATAAGCCTTTTCGCTGTTCTTGCGGCGACTCTGGCGGAAATTGGTTGAGATATGGGTAATGATGCGGGCCCGGCGGTGCCGTTCGGGTGAACTCGAACCCGAATCAGGCCGCTGCCAGCAAATCCACGATGCGCGCGCAGCTGTGGCCATCGCCGAATGGATTATGCGCCCGCGCCATCGCGGCATAGGCGGCGGGATCGTCCAGTAATGCCTCGGCCTCCGCCACGATCCGGTCGGCATCGGTGCCGACCAGCCGGGCGGTCCCCGCTTCCACCCCTTCGGGGCGTTCGGTCGTTTCGCGCATCACCAACACCGGCTTGCCCAGCGCAGGCGCTTCTTCCTGCACCCCGCCGCTGTCGGTCAGCATCAGTTCGGCAATGTCGATCAGGCGGGCAAAATGCGGGTAATCAAGCGGTTCGATCAGCGCGACATTGTCCAGCCCGCCCAGCTGCGCGTTCATCACGGCGCGGACATTGGGGTTGAGGTGGACCGGGAAAATGATCGCCACGTCAGGCCGCGCGGCCAGCCGGCGTACGGCATCGGCAATCCCCTGCATCCCGTCACCGAAATTTTCGCGCCGGTGGCTGGTCACGCCGACGATCCGCCGCCCGGCAAAGCGGGCCTCCAGTTCGGCCAGTCCGCCCGCCAGCTGCGGATTGTCGCGGATGCGGGCGGTGATCCAGTGCAGTGCGTCGATCACCGTGTTGCCGGTGACATGGACCGTGGCGGGATCGACATTTTCGCGCAGCAAGGCCGCTGCCGCCGTTTCCGTGGGGGCCAGGTGCAACGCGGCGATGGTGCCGATGATCTTGCGGTTGACCTCTTCCGGCCAGGGATGGTGGATATTGCCGCTGCGCAGGCCCGCTTCGACATGGGCGACCGGGATCTTGCGGTAATAGGCGGCCATGGCCCCGGCCATCGCGGTGGCGGTATCGCCCTGCACCACAACCCAGTCAGGCTGTTCCGCATCCATCACCGCGCCAAGGCCGGTCAGCAGCCGCGCGGTCAGTGAATCGAGCGTCTGGTCGGGCTGCATCAGGTCCAGATCGTGGTGCGGCACCACGCCTGAAACCTGCAACACCTGATCCAGCATCCCGCGATGCTGCCCCGATACGCAGACGCGCGAATCAAAGCGCGGGTCCGCGTCCAGCGCGTGGACCAACGGGAACATCTTGATGGCTTCCGGCCGGGTGCCGAACACGGTGAGGGTGCGGATTGTCATGCCCCGCCCCTACCGCGCCAAAGTTAATTTACGGCTGCGGCGGAGTGGCGAGGTTGCCCGCTGCCGGTGCAGGAGTGGCGGGAACGGGGGCCCCTGCCTCACCCGCCTGTTCGCGCGCGATCCGGTCCATGTACTGTTTTTCAAGCACTTCTACCCGGGCCTGGGTATCGGCCGCTTCGCTGTCGATGGTGGACAGGCGTTCTTCCCGCGCAGCGGCGATCAGCTGGGCAAAACGCACGTCCTGCCCGCTGGCCTTTTCGGCATAGGCCTGTTCGATCATCTGCGCGGTACAGCCCAGTTCGCCGCCCAGCCCCACCGGGCTGCACGACAGCGGGCCGAAATTGCCGACCGTTTCGTAAGCCAGCACCTTGTTGGCCCAGGCCTCGTTCTGCGGGCTACTGCTCTGCCGCAGGTTCTGCGGGATGCGATAGCGTTCGTCTTCCGCCAGCCGGGCGCAGACGGTAATCTGGTCCGCCGCCGATTCGGGGCAGGCATCATCGCCATAGATGATCAGCGTGTTGACCTTGTCACCGGCGGATTCCTGCGCGGCGGCGGGCGCGGGCAGCAGGGCGGCACCCAGGCCCAGGGCGACGACGGCTGCGATGGCGGCAAGTGCGGTCTGGCTGTTCATCGGGGCAAATCCTGTTGTGCGGGCACCATAGGCCCTGCGGCCACTGAACCCATTATGAAGCGCATCACGCCTGCGCCTTGTTCCCGGTCAAGCCCGGGCCAATTGCATTCAGATGCGTTCCGCCAGACGGATTGCCACCCGGCAACCCAGGCGGATCGCCCCAGACAGCAACGGATAGGCCGGGGCCCGTTCCGCCCCCGCCGCAAAGGCCGCATCGCGGTGTTCGATTTCTTCGGCGCGGAATTTCTCGATCAGGCCGGCCAGTTCCGGATCGTCGCCATCGCGTTCCAGTTCATCCAGCTGGGCAGTGTAATGGCGTTCGATCTCCGTTTCCACGGCAGCGGTGCAGGCCATCGCCGCTTCCGGGCCGATCAGCGC
>JBARAF010000043.1:0-2457 GCA_049791695.1 Croceibacterium sp. | reverse complement strand
GTCCACGCCTTCCAGGAAAGTCGCGGCAATGGCGATCTTGCTGGTGCTGGCCATCGGGAAACGCTGGTCACCCAGCACGGCCACTTCCTGCCCGGTGGCGAGGTCGATTGCGGCAACGCCAATGCGGCCGCCGCTGCCATCGGCCAGCGAAGCGATCCGCTTGGCCAGGGGGGAACTGTAATCAGGGGTGAAATCACGCGGTGCGCGCACCTCTGTGCCGAAAGCGGCATCGAAGACGCTGGTGAATTCTTCACCGCCATCGCGTGCCTGCGCCGGGGCCAGCAGGCCAACAGCGAAAGCGAGGGCAGCCGTGATGGAGGCAAACCGACGATATTTCATTCTTGGGAATCTATTGCGACCATGGTTAGACAATCGTTAACTTCCCCCCGCAATTCAATGCCCTGCGCGATGAAGCGACCAAAAGAGGCGCTGAATTGCGGGAACCACCTGGTTTTCAGCCGGGTTTCCGGAATCGCAGCGTGAATTGATCGGTCTTGCCGCGGATTTGCGGGGTAAATACGTTCGCGTCGCGCGGATCGGCCGGTTGGGCGTAAAGATCGCTCCGCGCTTCCAGCACGAAACCTGCCGCGGTCACGGCGGCAATGGCTGCCTGCCGGTCAATCCGGTGGGTGGCGTCGGTCTTTTCGGTGCCGCTGCCGTCGGGTGCGGAATGATCGACCACCAGCAGCGTCCCACCCGGCTTCAGCGCCGCATACAGCGCGGCCAGCGCCTTGGCCCCGGTGCCCTGCGGCATCGCGCCAATGAACAGGTCGTGCAGGTTCTGCACCGTGACGATGGTATCGAGCGGTTCGGGGAAGGGCGGGCCGGCAATCGGCCCGTTCAGCGCCGCGACGTTGGCATAGGGCGTGGTGGCGGCGCGCTGTTCTTCGCCATAGGCCGGGCGGAAGGCGATGAATTCGTCCGGCTGGAAGGCATAGACCTTGCCTTGCGGACCCACGGCCCCTGCCAGCACCCGGGTCAGGTACCTGCCTCCCATGATGTAATCGCCCACCTTCTCGCCCTGCGAGATCTGGGCAAAGGTCAGCAATTCGGCGGGCTTGCGCGCGCTGCATCGCGTGAACGGTCGGTTGCGGGACGCACCGGATCGGCCAGCGCGGCGGCGTAATCCGGGGCGAGGGTTGGAGCCGAGGCCACCGGGCCGGTGGTGGTTGCGGAACAGGCGGCCAGCGCCAGGGCAAGGCCCAGGGTCGGCGGAAGCGACAGGACGGTACGCATGATTGTTCCCCCACAACGATTTGTGGAGGAACCTAGCCGGTAATGTCGCGGCGGCAAGCGTTTGCCGCGATCAGGGCCTGCCGCGATCAGGGCCTGCCGCGATCAGGGCCTGTCCCGATCAACCTTGCCGCATTCAGGCGTCCGCGATGATCTTTTCAATTTGCGGCAGCGGCGCGCCAGTCACGGCCTTGGCCAGCTCGCCCACCAGCGCCGCTTCCAGTTCCTTGTGGTAATGGCGCCGCATTTCACCCAGCGTCTTGGGATCGGCCACCACCACCAGGTTTTGCACCTTGCCGTCCAGCACCTTGCGGTTGAGCCATTCCGCCGCAGCTGCGGCATGGGCCAGTTCGTTCAGGTCATTGGTGCCCTTGCGCTGGCTGGCGGGGTCTTGGTCACGCACCCCCGCGCTGAAATTGGTCGCTTCCAGGGCCGGCTTGGCAATCAGTTCCAGCTTCGGTTCCAGGTTGGTGCCGGTGTTGCGCAACAGCAGGAAACGGTCGCCATCAACTACGGCCACATGGGCTTCGTGCGGAACATTCATCAGCATTCCTCTTTATCCAACAGGCACCCAATGATCGGTGGGGCGATTTGTGCCGCGGGCAAGGAAAAGGGGCCGGAGGATTGCTCCCCCGGCCCCTTAAACTTGGTCTTTGACCGGCTGGCTTAGAAGCCCATGCCGCCCATGTCCGGCATGCCCGGCGCTGCCGGCTTGTCTTCCGGAATTTCGCAGATCGCCGCTTCCGTGGTGATCAGCAGGCCGGCGACCGAAGCCGCATCCTGCAGGGCGGTACGCACGACCTTGGTCGGGTCGATCACGCCGGCGGCCACGAGATCTTCGTAGACGTCGGTCGAAGCGTTGAAGCCGTGGTTTTCGTTGGTCTGGTCGGTCAGGCGACCGGCAACCACCGCACCGTCATGGCCGGCGTTTTCGGCAATCTGCTTCAACGGGGTGGAGATCGCACGACGAACGATGTCGATGCCGCGGGTCTGGTCTTCGTTGACGCCGGTCAGGCCGTCGAGCGCGCGGGTGGCATACAGCAGAGCCGTGCCGCCGCCCGGAACGATGCCTTCTTCCACCGCAGCGCGGGTGGCGTTCAGCGCGTCGTCCACGCGGTCCTTCTTCTCCTTCACTTCGACTTCGGTCGCGCCGCCGACGCGGATCACCGCGACGCCGCCGGCCAGCTTCGCCAGACGCTCTTGCAGCTTCTCGCGGTCGTAGTC